>NZ_JBLWEX010000240.1:0-20582 GCF_048323875.1 Yersinia sp. LJYL362 | reverse complement strand
AAGTGACTGGCACCGTAGTGGCATCACCGGGTGAAGGGCAGAGTTTTGAAATTCAGGCAACCGCTATCAAAGTGGTCGGTTGGGTTGATGATCCCGATACTTATCCAATGGCGGCAAAACGTCACAGCATCGAATACTTGCGCGAAGTCGCTCACTTGCGTCCGCGCACTAACCTGATTGGTGCAGTGGCTCGTGTTCGCCATACTTTGGCACAAGCTATTCACCGTTTCTTCGATGAGAACGGTTACTTTTGGGTTTCCACCCCGCTGATCACAGCATCTGATACTGAAGGTGCAGGTGAAATGTTCCGTGTATCGACATTGGATCTGGAAAACCTGCCGCGTACTGATAGCGGCGCGGTCGATTTCAGTGAAGATTTCTTCGGCAAAGAAGCTTTTCTGACGGTATCCGGTCAGCTTAACGGCGAAACTTACGCCTGCGCGTTATCCAAAGTTTACACATTCGGCCCAACTTTCCGTGCTGAGAACTCTAACACCAGCCGCCATTTGGCCGAGTTCTGGATGGTAGAGCCAGAAGTGGCCTTTGCATCATTAGATGATGTCGCCGGTTTAGCTGAGAAAATGTTGAAATACGTCTTCCAGGCGGTGTTGAACGAACGTGCAGATGACATGAAATTCTTTGCCGAACGTGTGGATAAAGATGCGGTTGATCGCTTGCAGCGCTTTGTCACCTCGGACTTTGCTCAGGTTGACTACACTGATGCTATTGAGATCTTGCTGGCATCAGGCCAGAAGTTTGAGAATGATGTCTCCTGGGGCATAGATTTGTCTTCTGAGCATGAGCGCTATTTAGCTGAGCAACACTTTAAAGCGCCAGTAGTGGTTAAAAACTATCCGAAAGATATCAAAGCATTCTATATGCGTATGAATGAAGATGGTAAAACCGTGGCAGCAATGGATGTTCTCGCACCGGGTATTGGCGAAATCATCGGTGGTTCACAACGTGAAGAGCGTTTAGATGTGCTGGATGCACGTTTGGCAGAAATGGGCCTCAATAAAGAAGATTATTGGTGGTATCGTGATCTGCGTCGCTATGGCACGGTGCCACATTCAGGCTTTGGCCTTGGATTTGAGCGGTTGATCTCATATGTAACAGGGGTTCAAAACGTTCGGGATGTTATTCCGTTCCCACGCACACCGAGAAATGCCAGTTTCTAAGTTCGTCATTTAGAAAAAAATTGTGATTTTGTATAAATAAAAGCCAGCCTTGCTGGCTTTTGTCATTTTTTAAAGTTCGATCTGAGTCACAAAGTTCCCTGATATTTACATTTAGTAACACATAGTTTCCCAATGAAACATATTCAGGTAATTGGTAGCATTTTCGGTCTGGATTATAACCCTCGCGAATGGAACACTGCGTTCAGACACAGACGACACCAAACTCTCAACAATAGTTCCAAAAAAATTATTGGCGGCAGTGGCAGGTGTCCGAATAACACCAATGAGGGTAATAATAATGATGAAGCGCAATATTCTTGCAGTAGTAATCCCAGCATTGTTAGTAGCTGGTGCAGCTAATGCAGCAGAAATCTACAACAAAGACGGCAACAAACTTGACCTGTACGGTAAAGTTGACGCGCGTCACCAGTTCTCTGACAACGCTAAACAAGACGGCGACGAATCTTATGTTCGTTTCGGCTTCAAAGGTGAAACCCAAATTACTGACCAACTGACCGGTTACGGCCAGTGGGAATATAACATTCAGGCTAACAACGCTGAAGCTCAAGAAGGCAAAGGCAACAAAACTCGTCTGGGCTTTGCTGGTCTGAAATTTGCTGAATTCGGTTCATTCGACTACGGCCGTAACTACGGCGTAATCTATGATGTCAACGCATGGACTGACATGCTGCCAGTGTTCGGTGGTGATTCAATCTCCAACTCTGACAACTACATGACTGGCCGTTCTACTGGCCTGGCTACTTACCGTAACACCAACTTCTTCGGTCTGGTTGATGGCCTGAACTTTGCCCTGCAATATCAAGGCAAAAACGAAAGTGGCCGTGATGGTCTGCTGACTACTCAGAACGGTGACGGTTTCGGTCTGTCTTCAACTTATGACATTGGTTATGGCGTGAACTTTGGTGCTGGTTTCTCTACTGCGAACCGTACCACCGCTCAGAAAAATGCTCACCTGACTAATGCTACATTCGCTGAAGGCGATAAAGCTCAGGCATGGAACGTTGGTGCTAAATACGACGCTAACAACGTATACTTGGCTGTAATGTATGCTGAAACTCAGAACATGACTCCATTTGGTGATGATTCTGTTGCTAACAAAACTCGTGACATTGAAATCACTGCACAGTACCAGTTCGACTTCGGTCTGCGCCCATCCCTGGGTTATGTTCAGTCCAAAGGTAAGGATCTGAACAACGCAACTGATGACAACCATGATCTGTTGAAATATGTTTCTGTTGGTACTTACTACTACTTCAACAAAAACATGTCTACCTATGTTGATTACAAAATCAACTTGCTGGATGAAGACAACTTCACCCGTGCAAACAGCCTGAACACCGACGACGTTGTAGGTGTTGGCTTGGTTTACCAGTTCTAAGTTAAACTTAACCCGGCAGTTTATCTGCTGATATAAGTTAAAAAAGACAGGGCCTCGGCTCTGTCTTTTTGTTTTTATCCTTGGCTAAAATAGGGATATTGCGCTGCCGAATACACTATTTTGCCGATTTTTCACCCCGAACCCCCTCGCCTCACAACATTCATTTCTTTTTATCGCAAACGGTTGGCAAAGACCGCAACTGGCGCTACCCTGATGGTTCTGTTTGCTTAACGCTAAGCCATGGAAGCCTCTGACATGTTTGAAAAAATCACTGCTGCACCTGCGGACCCTATTCTGGGCCTGACCGATATTTTCCGCGCGGATGACCGCCCTAATAAAATTAACCTGGGGATCGGTGTCTACAAAGACGAAACCGGGAAAACGCCGGTGCTGACCAGCGTCAAAAAAGCTGAGCAGTATTTGCTGGAAAATGAAGTCACCAAAAACTATCTGGGAATTGAAGGGCTGCCGGCTTTCGCCCATTGTACTCAGGAACTGCTGTTCGGTGCTAATAGCACGATTATTACTGATAAACGTGCGCGCACTGCTCAAACCCCTGGTGGTACGGGTGGCTTGCGTATCGCGGCTGATTTTATCGCCCATCAAACCAGTGCCAAACGTGTCTGGGTCAGTAATCCAAGCTGGCCGAATCATAAAAACATCTTCGCCGCAGCTGGGTTAGAAGTGGTTGAATATGCCTATTATGATGCCGCTAACCATGCACTAGACTTCGATGGGCTATTAAATAGCCTGTCAGAAGCCCAAGCAGGCGATGTCGTGTTGTTCCACGGCTGCTGCCATAACCCAACCGGGATTGACCCAACAGAAGCTCAGTGGAGCCAATTAGCTGAACTGTCAGTGGCTAAAGGTTGGCTGCCACTGTTTGACTTCGCTTATCAAGGTTTTGCCAAAGGTTTGGAAGAAGATGCTCAAGGCCTGCGTATTTTTGCCGCACAGCATCAAGAACTAATTGTTTGCAGCTCTTACTCCAAAAACTTCGGTCTGTACAATGAACGTGTTGGCGCTTGTACCGTTGTTGCTGCAAGCAGTGAAGTGGCTGATATCGCCTTTAGCCAGGTTAAAGCCGTTATCCGTGCTAACTATTCCAACCCTCCTGCTCACGGTGCGTCAGTGGTTGCGACCATACTGAGTGACAAAGCGCTGCGGGCAATTTGGGAGCAAGAACTGACTGATATGCGTCAGCGCATTCATCGTATGCGTCAATTGTTTGTTAACACCTTGCAAGAAAAAGGTGCTAAGCAAGATTTCAGCTTTATCATTAACCAGAATGGCATGTTCTCGTTCAGCGGCCTGACCAAAGAGCAAGTGCTACGTTTGCGCAATGAGTTCGCGGTTTATGCAGTGAATTCTGGCCGTGTTAACGTGGCCGGTATGACGCCAGATAATATGGCGCCATTGTGTGAAGCCATTGTTGCTGTGCTCTAATTAAGTCACTGTGATTAATCTGTAAAAAGGGTGCCCCAAGCACCCTTTTTATATCTATCAGGCCAAAAAATTTAATGAAATAAATATTTGGCAAATTCGTTCATTGGCATAGGTCGACCATACATATAACCTTGCAGGTAATCCACATTGTGGGCCTGTAAATAACGCATTTGAGTCTCGTTTTCGACACCCTCGGCAATAGTTTGCAGCCCCAACCGAGTCGCCAGATCAATCACATTTCCCACAATGTGGCTCGACAAAGCATCTGAACCAATCATGCCGACAAAACTTTGGTCAATCTTGAGAAAATCAACTTTAAACTTCTGCAAATAAGTCAGACTCGAATGACCTGTGCCAAAGTCGTCAATAGCAATAAAAACACCTAACGCATGAAGCTCAGCAAATAATTTATCTGTAGTCGCATCGGCAACAATTAATTTCCGTTCAGTTAATTCCAGCGTGATATTTATTTTATTACCACCGAAGGCCTGGATAAAATTACGACAGTCATCAACCAGACTGAGATCACGGCAATGATTGGCACTGATATTAAAACCGAAGTGGAAACCTTCAGGTAATTGATTTACGTAAGGTGCAAATTTGGCACTGACTTGTTGCATAATAGCACGAGTCATCGGCACGATAAGTTCACTGTCCTCAGCCATCGGAATAAATTGATTCGGTTGAATTAGCCCCTGCCCCGGGTGTTGCCAGCGCATTAAGACTTCACAACCAACCCAGCATTGCTCTTTACCACTAACAATCGGTTGTAGGTAAGGAATAAATTCGTTATTTTCTAACGCGTGTTTTAATACCTGGGTAGGTGATGCCGCCCTACCAGATAACCAGAAGACAAGTGCAGCTGACCCAACACTCATTAGTATGAAGAAAATTAAGCTGCCACGGGCATATTGCCAAGCGTAAGCCAAATATTGTTGATTAGACAGTGTGGTGCTTAATGCATAAGCATACTTTTCTGAAGATAAATATAGCGGCTCCCCTCCATTCGGCGGATTACCAGAATGTACAATTCCAGCCGCATCCATCCATTTATCGCCAACTCTCAGTTGTAACTCTATATCGCTACTCAATAAATTAAGAATGCTACGCAGATAATAACCATCAACTGCAACCAGAATGCCGTAATTACCTCTCGCTTGGCGGTAAACCATCAAAGCGCGATCAGGTGTCACATCATTGCCTTGCATTAATTCTAATTGCCCACCAACGAATACATCTAAATCGAAAGGGGTAGAAAGTGGGCCATATATTGAGGAACAATAAATGTTACTGCCTTTGGTTAAAGAGACAGAGCGAACATCAGGAATCAACACCACCTGATCGCGTAAATTCTGTACCACTTGCAAGCAAGGTTTTCCAAGCCCCGTTTCTACCTGGATAGCCGCATGCTGCAAATTATTAAATATCTGGTCGAAGCGCACCCTGGCCTGTAATAACTTAGCTTCGGCATTCTGATGCATATTGCTTTTTGTTTGCGTATAAATCACTACTGCGCCCAATAACAGAAACAGCAATAACACCATAGAAGAAAAAACTAGCCGGGACAGGAACTTATTCAGTCTGAAACGACGAAATGGCATAGTGGATTCCATTGAAAGACGCTCGTTAATACTACGAACTCAAACGGCAGAAAAATGACTGCCGAGTCAATATCAGTTATATCTTTCAGCCATGCTACGCCTTATGGATATCTCAGAGGTAATGCTTACTTGATGAACACCATAATTATCTTCATAGTTCGCATAAATAGCTGATTATGACTTCACAAAATGCTTTAACAGCTCATTAAATATAATATAAAAAAGGCACCGAATGGCGCCTTTCTTGTTATTCCATGCTGTCACTCTGCTAAGCGTTTATGACACTAAGCAGTTGCTGTTACCAAACAGCAGGTTCTTCGCGTATAAACGGATTAGTCTGCCGTTCATGCCCGAGCGTCGACATTGGGCCATGACCTGGAATAAATGTCATGTCATCCCCCAAAGGTAACAGTTTAGTTCGGATGGAATTAATCAGCTGCTGATGGTCACCACGCGGGAAATCACTGCGCCCAACCCCACCATTAAAAATAACATCCCCAACTAACGCCAAACGATCTTTTTGATCAATAAAGACGATATGCCCCGGCGTATGTCCTGGGCAATGTAAAACTGAGAGCTCGATTGTACCCACAGTAATTTTATCGCCCTCCTCCAGCCAACGCGTTGGCGTAAAGGCCTCACATTCGCTCAACCCGAACATTCTACTTTGAGCGGGTAGTCCTTCTAGCCAGAAGGTATCTTCTTTTTCTGGCCCATAAATCGGCACCTGAAAATGCGCAGCTAATTCAGCGGCAGCACCCACGTGATCCAGATGGCCGTGGGTCAATAAAATCTGGCTAATCTTAATATCGTGACGAGCAACTTCTGCAATGATCTTGGCAGCTTCACCACCTGGGTCAACAAGGGCGGCCTGCCCTGTTTCTTCACACCAGATAAGTGTGCAATTTTGGCTAAAGGCCGTCACTGGAATAATTTGATATTTCATAAAGCTCCAACCCCAGTGCCTTGGGTATAGATTCAAAGCACTGGCATAAAAATACGCGTTACCAGGATCGTGTTGGCCCAGTATCAATATGCACAAAGTTACTGCGAGGGTAATATCCTACACCACCAGCGCGCATTTTTAATGCTGCTTTACGGATATTACTCAATTGAATGCCTTCAATATGGAAATCCATCGCCCGGCCTTGTGTGTGGAAGCTGTGTTTGGCTACACCACGACTCCGTTCACGTAGCTCATTATTAGTATCAAGCGAGCGGTAACCTGAAATCAGCTGCACCGGTTTAGTTGTACCAAGAAGGCCTTGCAGACGGTATAGCTGATCGAAGAGACGAGGATCGATGGTTTTGACTTTATTGGCCCGATAATCGCGGAGTAAATGATTCAAACGGGAAAGTTCATCTTTGTTATAGCTTCTACCGTCAAAAAACTCGGCTTTTATGGACTCACCTGTATTCAGGTTATTCAGGGTCAAGATGCGTGGGCGAGGAGTAGAAAGGGTAGCAAATGCTTGCCCTGGGAGCAGCGACATCCCGAGTGCTACTCCGCCTAACGCTAGCCATTTACGGCGATAATTATCAATTTTATCCATGATCTCTGTTAATACCTGGCAAGAATGTCAAAAGTAAGCACTGCCCCTTATTACTTGAAGCCGCAACTGTATTGGCTGCAACCCAATTGCTTTGGGTATCTATGTGCCGTCCCGAACCATAACCGCCTACGGAAAACCAGTCAACCCGCATTCGGCACGCATTCACTGTGCGTTTAGTCCAGGTTTATAGGGCGCCCGCTGAGGAACGCCATAAGACAACCCGATATTGAGACCATTAGTTATTGAGTTTTACTGCATTTATTGCAGCAAAAGTTCGGCTTGATGGGAGATTTGTGAACCTGATCTCACCGTCATATCATAATTGTAAATATCTGTTCTAAACTGCGGTTTACCGTCATCAGCCACCCACGCCGTCAGATAATAGAGTTGTACCGGAACGCGTTGACGGATGTTGACATAAGTAGTATCGCCTTGTTTCAAGGTCGCGGATACCCGAGCATCATTCCAGCCAGCATCCTGCAACAGCATATTGGCTAAATCAGAGGCTTTATTCACCCGAACACAACCAGAGCTCAGCGCGCGGATATCTTTCTGGAACAAGCCATGGTTCGGCGTGTCATGCAGATAGATTGCATCCGAGCTTGGCATATTGAATTTGAACCGCCCCAAGGAGTTGCTGGCACCTGGTGCCTGGCGCAAGCGGTACGGGAAATTGTTCGGTGAAATCATGCTCCAGTCAATCATCGAAGGATCGACGACTTCGGCATCATTACTCCAACCGGACAAGACGGTATAGCCATGACGCTGGAAATAGCTGGAATCGTAACGTGCTTTCGGCACGATATCCTGACGCACCAGAGAAGTCGGCACGTTCCATGGCGGGTTTACCACTACATTATTCAGCGCACTACTCATTAATGGTGTTTTACGGCTTGGGCGACCCACAATCACACGGGATGAAAGCACCTGTGTGCCATTCTTATAATAATTCAGCGAATAGTTTGGAATGTTAACCATGATGCCGTTATCCACCCGCCCCGGCAAAATACGCAAACGCTGAATATTCAATGCTAACAATGTCGCCCTTGTCTGCGGAGAAACATTCAACCACTCGCGCGTCCGGGCTCCGATAACGCCATCATCACTCAGACCATGCCAGCGTTGAAAACGTTTGACTGCCTCCATTAGCTCTGACGTATAGACATTGTCGGTCACTGTCGCCGTCACAGGCGCAGAAGATGGAGCAACCACGCCACTGGTCACCGGCGTATCTGCAACAGGTGCTGCTGATGGACTAACCACCAAGCTGTGGGCCTGGGCACGGCTTTTCTCTTCATCGACAGAGAGGTCATCATTCACCACCGCCACCGCCGGATTATCAACCGGAATGACTTCCGGAGTTTGTACCGGTGCTGACACAACCGGATGCAACATGCCGGTTCTGTCGAGAATCTCCCGTAAAGCAGGTATATCGTCGCTTAGCTGACCTGGGCGTAAACTCGGTCCATTGGCCATTTGTGGCCACGGGCGGCGGTCGGCTAGCATCTCTTTCAGCGCCTGATGCATTTTTTCATATTGAGGATGCTGCGGTGCCAGGGACGCCAGATATGGAGCAGTAGTACCCTCATGCACCGCCTGCTGCCAACGATTTAAAATCGTTGCAGGTGGCATCGCCATCTTGTACGGCACATTGCTGTACAACCAGATACTGCCATTCGCGCCAACACCTGAGATAAAGTGCAAATAGCCCAGCATCGCGTCGGACAAAATAACGTCGCGCGCCAAACCGGTAATGGCCGGATCACTCAGCCATTTCACCCATTGCATAAATTGTGGTTGGATACCGGAGAGTGCTAATTCCGCTAATTGTTGCTGGAAATGCTGAACAGCGGCCCGGTCTTGCCACATTGGCTGCATATGGTTTGCAGCATAAAGCACAGCCAATTCAGAAGAATAGAACGGCGTAACATTTTTCGGTAATACCGCCAATAATTGGGAACGGCTTTGTGCCACCGACATGCTTTGCGATGCAGGTGAGCGCGCCGACGATAAATCTACAGGCATGATAGGTGCTGTGGCCGATGCGGTAAATGTAGGCATCAGGCTACAAATTAAAGCGCAATATAACGCGAATGCGCGTTGCGGATTTCTTTTCTCTACCGACATTCTATGCCCCCGGTATGCTTATCTAAGTACGTCATAGTTTGTCGTAACCCTTCTTCCTTGAAGTCGCAGCATGTTAGCGGCTCAGCACGATTCTTTCGTTAACTGCAACACCACTTTCGTTGGGTATTAATATTATTATACAAACAGAAATACCACTAAGTAGCCAATAATATAAATTTAACCATTTATGTACGCTAACAGATTTCCCTTGCTTATAAAATATAACCCTCAGATGTGGCAACAAATAAAAATGGCCGCTAGGCGGCCATTTACGAGAATTAATTATTATTACGTTCTTATTGAACAATAATTAACCATTAGGTCATTGCTCAACGGGTATCGATGGCAATGTTGGTATTTCATTTGCAAAACCGCGCAAGCCAACCACGTGTACATGTTCATGGTTTTGGAAGACTTTTCGTACCAGCTTATAGGTAGTCCCTTTTTCTGGGCTGATATTTTCTGGCGCAGCAATAATTAATTGCATTTCTAACCGCTCACACAATTCAAATAATGTCGCGATAGATTTTGCATCCAAGCGCGCAGCTTCATCGAGGAACAGTAAGCGGCACGGCGAAATATCTTTACCGCGTAAACGGCGCGATTCTTCTTCCCAACTCTGTACCACCATCACCAGAATAGACATACCGGTACCGATAGCCTCACCGGTAGACAGTGCGCCACTCTCGGCACGTAGCCAGCCATCAGCACCACGGTTAACTTCAACTTCCAGCTCTAAATAGTTACGGTAATCAAGTAACTCTTCACCGATGGTTTGCGGTAAGCGCTGGCCCATATCCATTTGTGGGTTCAGGCGCTGATACAGTTTTGCCAGTGCTTCAGAGAAGGTCAGACGGTTACTGTTGAACAAGTCCTGATGTTGCTCTTGTTGTTCAGACAGCACATCCAGCAAGGTCGCATGAGCTTCGCGCACATTCACATTCAGCCGCACACTCTTAACCTGGCCGAATGATACCGCTTGCAAGCCCTGGTTCAGCATGCGAATCCGGTTCTGCTCGCGCTGAATGGTTTTACGAATGATATTCGACACACTTTTCGAGCTGATGGCCAGTTTCTGTTCGCGGGCGGTCAATTCTTCGGTCAAACGGCCCAGTTCAATCTCCATTTGCTCAATGGCTTCGACTGGGTCATCAGTGCGGATAATATCCTGACGGATACGCTCACGCAGATGCTGATACACCGCAATATAGAACTGGATTTTGCGCTCAGGCCGTTTGGGATCTTCAGACATACGCAGCACATCGCGCAAATGCTCATTATCCGCTACCGCCAGACGCAATGCCCCCAGCGCCTTATCCGACATAGAACGCAGCTCATCACCATCCATATAGGCCAGCTCTCGCCGATGTAAACGGCGCTCAACACCATTATCTTTCACCATGCGCATCACCGCACACCAACCCGCTTTCGCATTAACTACCTGCTCGCGAATCTGATGATAATCCCGCTCCAGTTTGCGCAGTTTCTTCTGCAAACTGTCCATCTCGGCTTCACAGAAGGTCAGTTGTTTTTCCAACTGATTACGGCGCGAACGGTTAGCGCTTAGTGCGGCATGCAGTTCATCACGACGGGTACGGGCGCGGGCTTCAGCATCGGCATCGGCCTGAACGCCAATATCCACCAGCTCCTGACTCAACTCCTTGAGCATGTCACGTTTGGCATCATATGAACTTTTCAATGACGCCAGCACTTGATTGTATTGGGTAAACTGCGCCTGATATTGACGTAACTGCTCACGGGCGCGAGTACGCTCCGCTTCTGCCTGTTCCAGGCGCTGACGCAGTTTATCATTGAGATCAGAGTTTTCGGTCAACATCCCCGCAGAATCGGTATAACCAAAGTGCGCGCGGCGCTGCACCACTTCAACTAAAGCAAATGCTTGTTGCTTGGCCTGACGCTGACTGTTTTGCGCCTGCGCATAGTTCTCTTTTAACTGCTCGTGTTGCTGCGGATCGCTTTGCAATACCGCCAACAGCGGTTCAAGTTTAGTCAGGGACGCACCGTGTTTCTGAATATGGCGTACCGCTTCTTGTGCTTCTGTCAGCTCTTCCGTAATTTCTTCAACACGGTCAGCCAGAGTATCGTCAAGCAGCAATGAAACTAGCGGGATCAAACGATTAAGGGCTGAAATGCCCTCTTTGGCTTGTTCGAATTGCTGACGTTGTTGCTGATTTCTTTCTTCATGCGCGTTCAGAGCGCGTTCGATTTCGCCACGGCGGGTATTCAGCAGCCGAATCTCTGCTTCCGGATCTGAGTCGAATGCCACCCCCAGATGAGAACCAATAAACCGGCTGAATGCCTGATGCAACCGTTGCGTTTTTTGCACATCAAATGACAGCGTCGCATAGCGCTCTGCCAGGCTATCACGTTCTTGATACAGCGCTTCTAGCCGATTTTCACGAGCCGCACGGCCAAACAATGGCACTTCGGGATAGCGGGAGTAACGCCATTGGCGATCGGCAATTTTCACCACTACCGCTTTTTCAAGCTCTTCGACAGCAAAGACACTGTCATCAAATGACTGCGGGTCCCCTTCGATGAGATACAAATCTTCCGGGCAGTCTTCCAGCCCTGCCAATTGATCGCGCACCAATGACAAATCAGGCACCACAATACCGTGGCGAGACGGGCCATACAGCGCAGAGAAGTATGGCGCATCATCAAGAGTCACATCGTCGTAAATCTCGGATAACAGCACGCCACCAAAACGCTCGGCCAACGCAATCATCCGTGAATCTTCAGCACCACTTGGCTGGCTCAAGCGCTCAATTTGAGCATCAATAGCCCGTTTAGTTGCCGCCACTTCGTCACGCTCGACGGTAGTTTCGCGCTCGCGCTCCAGCAACTGCTGCATATATTCCGTCACTTGACGGCTGTCTTCCAGCGCTTCACCGCTCTGCTCACTCAGTTGGCTCAGGGCATCTTGTGCCGCCAGCCAAACCGGAGCCCGCGCCGTCAATTCCTGAATTTTGAGCTTAATTTGCTCGAGTTCCTGACGCATTTCCATGCGCCGCTCACCGGCATCACTGACATTGAGAGAAAGCTCTTCAACCGTTGATTCCAACTCACGTTGCAGCTCTTCCAGCTCTTCCGGTTGATAGGCTTGCCCCTGACGTTTACAGAACTCTTGCAACAAGCGCTCGGCATCTTGCTGCGCGCGTAAACGCTGCTCCAGCTCGGACAAACGCATACGCAATGGCTGAACGCGTTCGGCCAAATGTTGCTGCGACGGCCAATCACGCAATAATTCGCGGGCAGTTTGCCAGGCCTCGCTGCGACTAACCTGACCGGCGATGCTCACCACTAACTGATAGGCTTGCTCAAATTGACTGTGTGCGGCGTCAGCGACACTCAGCTTTTGCTCAAGTTGCAATAGCGCCTCGGTGGCTTCCTGCTCTTTGGCCTGGAAAGTTTCCAGCCAATCTTCAGCGTTATCCGCCGTTAATTCAGGTAACTGGCACAGCGCACGGGCACGTTCCAATGCTTGTAATGCCTGTTGATACTGAATGGCACGGGTCTGCTGAACATCCAGCGCTTGCTGATAATCAGCCAACTGGCTTTTCAGTTCATCCACTTCCAACTCAGCGGCTTCGGCACGAGCTTCGTTATCAGCCTGCTGTTCGCTGGCCTCAGCGACAACTTCATTTTGCTCTTCCAACCGGTAAGTCAGCTCTTCCAAATCACTTTGGTAGCGCTCGATTTTTTCTTGCTGGCGCATCGCGGTTTGCACCAGGCTCAAGTGGTCGCTGGCGGCCTGATAATCAGTTTCGAGATCAGACTCAGCCCCACTTTGCTCAGCCAGCTCACGAGACATCTCGACATGGCGATACTGCTCGGTCACCAGTTGTTTGCGGCTGGCCAGCAACTCACGACGCAATACCAAAGCGCCGTCAAGATGAATGCGCCGCTCATTGGCATGGCGCATATAGTCAGCGGCAACGTAGGAGGTCGCTTCGGAAATCAGATGCTTAAACAGGTCACGGTCGGACTGGGTAACACGTATAGCCTCAAGGGTCATACGGTTTTCGCGTAACGCCGCTTCCATATCCTGGAAAGCTTTACGTACCCCGCTGTTTTCTGGCAATAAATAATCACGCAGCGAGCGAGTAATCGCGCTGGAAATACCGCCGTACAATGAGGCTTCAATCAAACGATAGAATTTGCTGCGGTCAGCAGAAGAGCGCAGACGTTTGGGAATCACACCCAAATCAAACATCAATGAGTGGTAATCGGTGATGGAGTTAAATTGCTTAAACTGCACCCCTTCCATTGCTTCAACACTTTCTTTCAACTCTTGCAATGACAACACGCGCGCCTGGCGCTCACCGACAACTTCAGTGAGGATCTGTGTTGGTTGAATCGCCGTCGGAAGGCCTTGAATAGTGAACGGCTTGATATCAACTTTGCGGTCACGCCCTGCGACTTGTTGCAGGCGTACCCCTACAATCACCCGCTGATGGCGGGAGTTGACCACATCTAACGTGGAGTAACACACGCCAGCGCGCAATTTACCGTGCAAACCTTTATCACGAGAGCCGCTGGTAGCACCCGCTTCGGTGGTGTTACGAAAGTGCAGCAAGGTCAAGTCTGGGATCAATGCAGTGACGAAAGCCGCCATAGTGGTGGATTTACCCGCACCATTCCCCCCTGATAAGGTGGTGACCAGTTCATCAAGATCGAAGGTTCGGGCGAAGAAACCATTCCAGTTAACCAAGGTCAGTGAGCGAAATTTACCGCGTTCAATCATTCCTGTTCATCCTCTGCACTGTCCGTTGCATTTCTCATGGTGATGTCGCTGTCATCGCTTTCATCATGGAGTGACAGACTGTTCTCTACTGCCATAGCTTCGCCATCGCGGATCATACGCAACTGAGCTTCACGTGGGTCATCGCCACTGCGCACATCAGCACCGAAACGGAATACCGCCTCAGTGATACGGAACTTGCTGCTGTCATTGCCCATAAAGTAAATCATGCCCAAACGGCGCAGTCGGTTGAGCGAGGTGCGTACTTTTTCCTGCAACTTCTGCTTATCTAAATCCGAGCCGGTTGAGCGCTGGTTAACGAACTTCAGCAATTTGCTCTCATCGGCCAGGCTCAGCAGCTCTTCGTACAACTCGTGTTGGGCGAAAATACCTTCATGAGCCAGACGTTCCGGGCTGAGATACAGATAACAAAGAATTTTGCCCACCATCATATCCAGCTCAGATAACACTGAGCGCGGGATAAGAGTGGTAGAACGTGGCCGCAGATAGAAGAAACCTTCCGGTGCGCGAATTAACTCCACGTTATAGCGGGTATAGAACTCTTCCAGTTGCTCCTGAAAATCCATCAGGAAAGCATGATTATCCAGCTCATCAATCCCGATATGACGGCCAGCACGCAACTGGCTATCCAGTGCTGGAAACAATGAGTTGGCCAATGCCTGAGCCAGCTTAACCGGCATTACTACTTCAATATTTGTTGATGACATGTGCCTGCACCTTGGCTCCGTAATCATTGATTGCCAGCCATTCAGCTGGTAACCCTGAGAAATCGGCTTCGGCCACACCAAGGCGAACTGCCTGGTCGACCAGGATACGAGCCACGTCAAAATGACGAGCACGCGGATATTGCGCGAGATAATCGCGCATAACTTCCCCCAGATTGAGCGGCAGTTTTTGCTGTTGATACACCAGCAGTGCCTGTTCAATCATGGCGGCCAACTGCTCACGGATGGCATTAAATTCTTCAAATTCCAGATCCGGTGGCAGTTCCCCAGTGACCTCTTCATTACGCAGCGACAACTCTTCATCGCGCATATCCAGCAAGCGATCTGCATTGGCGTAGGTTAAGGCCCAAGGGCTATCAAAATAATTTTGCACTGACTGGCGTAAGCGCTGAGCGAATACCCGGTTTTTATCCATATCAATCGCAGTACGGATAAACTTATGCACATGACGGTCATAGCCAATCCACAGATCAATCGCCTGCTGGCCCCAACTGATAATACGGTCAAGTTTACTCTGTAAATCAAAGACTAACTTATCAACCAGATCCAAGCCCGCATTACCGATAGTCGCTTCTTGAATACGCAATAAATTCGCCTGAAGCTTATCACCTGCCGCTTCCAGCGTATCTTGCAACTCACGCAGTGTGCCGGAGGTTTCTGACAGAAGCATTTCACAGCTGGCGATGGCGGCACGCCAATCTTGATTCAGCAGCGCCGCAATATCTTCTTTGACGCTATGCTGCTGCTCATCCATCAAGCGCTGTGTCATATCGATGCTGTCAAAGATTTCAGCAACTGAATATTTAAGTGGGGCAAAGACGTTACGATGCCAGTGGAATTCGTCACCGCCCTCTTCTGCTGCTTCTGCTGCTCGTTGCAGCTCTTGTGCCACAATCGATAACTGCATCGACAACCGCAGAGTGGAAAACTCACGTTGGCGGATATAGTAATCGGTGATACCAATGCCCAATGGGGTCAGGCGATAAATAGCATTGCCATCAGCCATTTCGCTGGTAAAGCGGTTAAGCAAACGCTGGCGCACCATATCATTGATGGCGTTATTAGCGCGCACTGCCACGGTTTCTGTGGTCTGTTCAAAACCTTTGCTGACGTGACGAAATGCATCAACCAACTCGCCTTCGCTCATTTCACCGTCCAGCCGCTCACCGTTTAAGGTAGCAATAGCCATAAGAAAGGCCAGACGCTCTGTTGGCAGAGTAATCGAAAAATCATTTTTCCGCGCCCAGGCGACCAGTTCGGGTACTGTCTGGGAAAATTCACTCATAATGGGTCCTTCAGATTCGGCTTAAACGCCATGACATGCACGTAGCGCCCCAAACTGATAAAGGGCTCCTGCCGGCAATAGCGCTGTTCCAACGCCAATAATTCAGCAAACTCATCAACTTGTTGCTGTTTATTTTTCATGTAATCGTGAAACACCCGCACTCCCGTCTTACCGCTAATGGATAAACCCATTTGCTCAAGCCAACCATATACCGTCGGGGGATCTAAAGGGTATTGCGGCGACAACGAGCGCTGCCGACGTCTTTTAACGCCCGGTATCGCCAATTGAAAGTTTCCTAATACCGCATTACGCATCACCAACCCATTGGCATTGAAAAACATCAACGATAGCGCGCCACCTGGGTTTAGCGCATCAAAAAGCACTTGCAGAACTTGTTGTTGCTCTGCAACCCATTCTAAAACCGCATGGAACAATATCAGATCAACGGGCTGTGCTAAATGTTGGGTGATGTCCTGAGCCGCACTTTGTACAAATTGCATGTTGTGGCTCACACCTTTTTCTTCAGCCGCAACTTTTGCACGCTGGATCATCTCGGCAGACAGGTCACATAATAGAACCTGATGGCCCAATGCCGCCAATTGGCAAGCCATATGCCCTTCACCACCACCTGCATCTAAAATCCGTAACGGGCGTTGCGGTAACTGCGCTAACAGCCCGGTGATATCCTGCCACACCACCGCCTGACGGATCATTCCCTTCGTCGTACCGTAGATATTGCGCGAGAACTTCTCGGCAATATCATCGAAATTGCGATCCTGCATGGACACTTGCTCCGCTATCACTATTGATTTGCCGCCCTTGCTTGATAGAAACTCGCAAATCAATGGCTACAGCAAAAAGAATGACTACCAACCTGCTATTTTGGCACAGCCTGACTTAGAATAAATCTTCTTGACCCGTAATCATCGCCAAATGCCGTTTTTTCAGCCAAAAGGTCCCCGTTTTTATGCTTTTTACCCTAAAAAAGTTTGTTGGCGGCTTATTAATGCCATTGCCCTTTCTGCTTATCGTTATGGGGCTGGCGTTAATCCTATTGTGGTTTACCCGCTGGCAAAAAAGCGGCAAAACGCTTTTTACACTAAGTTGGCTGGCATTATTGCTTATTAGCCTGCAACCGGTCGCCGATCGCCTATTATTGCCGCTGGAAAAACAATACGCCACCTATCAGGGAAATGACCAAGTAGATTACATTGTTGTCCTCGGTGGCGGCTACACGTTTAATCCGAATTGGGCGCCAAGTGCTAATTTATTCGCAAATAGTTTGCCGAGGGTAACGGAGGGGATCCGGCTATATCGTGCCCATCCCAACGCCAAAATGGTATTTACTGGCAGTGCCGGGCCGAACAGCCAAAGCAGTGCGAAAACGGCGGCACAGGTAGCGGAAAGTTTAGGGGTTCCAGCGGAAGATATTATTGCCTTGGAGCAGCCCAAAGATACGGTTGAAGAAGCGGCAGCAGTGGCAACCTTGGTGGGTGATAAACCTTTTTTGTTGGTGACGTCGGCCAGCCATTTACCTCGAGCAATTAAATTTTTCACCACCAAGGGGCTGCATCCTATTCCTGCCCCAGCCAATCAGTTAGCCATTACTACCCCATTACATAGCTGGGAGCGCACTATTCCGGCAGCCGCCTATTTAGGCCATTCCGAGCGCGCCTGGTATGAAACATTAGGGCTACTGTGGCAAAAGTTAACCGGCAACAAAAATGATGAATAAAGCTATTCTAACCAGGGTAAAAGTTGCTGAGCGGCATTATCAAATAAAGCGCGATCCAGATTACCGGTATGAATAAAACGGGAAACCAGTTCCCAAAGAGTATAAAGCCAGCGGCGCGCCACAAAAGATTCAGAAACCGGCGCTTTGCTAAGGTAGCGATAAAATAGCTGGCTTGGCATCCCCTCTTCACTGAGGCGGAATAAATCATACTCACGCGGTGCCCATAGCATTGGGCCGGGATTGAGCATCGCCAACAGTTGGTCACTGCGGGGATCTTTGAGCATACTGCGCAAAGTCAAATTGCCGTGAACCAGTACCGAACTGTCGTCAAAACCGGCGAAAAGTCTATTTAGTGATGCCCGAGCACGATAAAGCACCGCCCGATCGTCCAAAGTCATTAGCGGTGAATTCATATTAGACAGCGTGGCCCACAGCACTTCAACTCGTTGCTGATACCAACTAAACCAATCATTCTCTTGTGTGCTGTCAACATTGCCGACACAGCCATGGCTATCAATCCGGTGCCAGGCTAATACTCCTTCAACTATCTGATCCATCAGCGCATTCCAACGCTCACCTGTCCGAGTGGGCGCCTCTACCGAAACGCCACGTAAGCGTTCCATCAGCAGAATTTCTTTATAAGGGGATTGATGGGTCATGACTAAACCGTACACTGTCGGCAAGCGAATATCACCTTCACGTGAGAGCATTGAAAGTTTATAGGCCTCTTGCTGCGCAATCCCCTGACAGACATAACTCTTTGCCAACAATGGGATAGCCTGCCCCTGCTGATTATACATCGCATACAAGTGGGCATATGGCTGCTCGCTGATGCGTTCAAGGCGGGTAATAGACTCCCCGAGCACGACACTTAACTCAGCTTTCAGTTGTTCCATAAGGCGTTGTCCGATTATCTGACGAAATAGATAATTCATAATGAGATGATGGGCTGAATATTTCCAGAATGCAGATCAAATAACATCCACAATAAAAATCAAACCAGCAGGATCGGAATAGAATGGGATAAAAAGACAGGAATAATAACGCCAGACCCTATAAGCCTGGCGTAGAAATCTGAACAATAATTATTTATTGAGCATAATGGCTCTAACTCTATCCAAATCTTCTTGAGTATCAACGCCAACTGCGGGTACTGCTTTTGCCACAGCAACGTGAATTTTTTCACCGTACCACAACACTCGCAATTGCTCTAACAGCTCGATTTGCTCAAGTTGACTCGGTGCCCAATTAACATAACGGCGCACAAAACCGGCGCGATAAGCATAAATGCCAATATGGCGTAAGAAACAATCACCGATTGTTTCTTTAGACTGCACAAAGCGCTCTCTTTCCCACGGAATAGTCGCGCGCGAGAAATACAGCGCATAGCCTTGTGCATCCATCACCACTTTCACGGCATTAGGGTTAAAGGCCTCTTCACTGCTTTCAATCGGCACAGCCAATGTTGCCATACCGGCACTGGAGGCTGCCAAATTCTCAGCAACCTGGCGAATGATCGCTGGTGGCACCAGTGGCTCATCCCCTTGCACATTGACGATAATTTGATCATCGGCAAAGCCATAACGCTCAATAACTTCCGCTAAGCGCTCGGTACCGGATTGATGATCGGCCCGGGTTAGGCACACTTCACCGCCCGCCGCTTCAACTGCCGTCACCACTTCCGGATGGTCTGTTGCCACAATCACCCGGGAAGCCCCTGACTCCTTCGCTCGCTCCATCACATGTACCACCATCGGTTTACCAGCGATATCCGCCAATGGCTTGCCGGGTAGACGGGTTGAAGCATAACGGGCGGGAATTATAGCAATGAAACTCATGCGTGTTTCTCATCAATTGACAGTGGGCGAGCTTCATTTTCTAACAATACCGGAATGCCATCACGCACCGGGTAAGCCAGATTGTCAGCTTTGCATACCAATTCAAGGTTTTCTTTATTGAAGTACAACTTACCGTTGCAGACAGGACAGGCAACGATTTCGAGTAAACGGTGGTCCATACAACCTCCAAAATGGAGTTTAGCCAGCAGGAAAGTGGTCGAGGATACCATATCCGCCGATGCAGGTTAACTGTGTCGATACCATCACGCACATCAGGTATTGATAACAAAGAGTTATGTTAATCAATCTCAAGATAAGTAAATACAACCCACGGTCGGGATAATAAATGTTGGTTTTGTTATTGATATGTTGAATTGCGAGGAGTAATATTTTGTGACTGACATCACACAATTATGTACATCGAGTAAGAAATGAAAGTATTCCATAAAATCATTGCGCTGTTTGCTAACTTCAGCAACTAAACCGCAAAAACAAATAGAAGCACCTGCAAAAAGGCCCGGCGACAGAAAAAACTGTCGAGCAGAGGCCAAAAAACTAACGGCTACCCTTGGGTAGCCGTTTCTTTAGAAGCGATTATTTCACCGCTTACTTAGAAAGCGATCACATCTGCTGCTGACGGCCCGTGAATACTACGATAAGTAGAGAATTCAACGTCCTGCCCTTCACTCAGTGATTTGTTTTTGGTGTTGGCAATGGCTGTCTTACTGACATACACATCCAAACTACCGTCGTGTGGTGAAATGAAGCCGTAGCCTTCGGATTGATTGAACCATTTCACGCGACCCATTTTTAACGTCATAATAAATTTCCTTTTACTGGGCATCCTAACAACTCATTTTTATTTATTGTTTAGATGCAGTTGCCCATCCTAAAGTTTTCTGATTAAAC
>NZ_JBLWEX010000239.1:0-20419 GCF_048323875.1 Yersinia sp. LJYL362 | reverse complement strand
GGCCAACCCCAACCCGTGGTGTTAGCGAAATTCGCTTAGCTTTACGTTTTCGCTCCAGCGACTCTCTGTTGCGCCATTTTAAAGAGACATCAACGCTGTATCTGGAAATTGTCGATTATCCGGGTGAGTGGTTGTTGGATTTACCCATGCTGGAACAAGATTATTTGAGCTGGTCGCGGCAGATGGCTGGCTTGTTACAAGGGGATCGCGCTGAGTGGGCCAAACCTTGGCTGACGCTGTGTCAGCAGTGCGATCCATTGGCCCCGGCCGATGAAAATCAACTGGCGGCGATTGCTCAGGCTTATACTGATTATCTGATTCGTTGTAAAAATGAAGGCCTGCATTTCATTCAACCGGGGCGTTTTGTGTTGCCGGGTGATATGGCGGGCGCGCCTGCATTGCAGTTCTTCCCGTGGCCGGATGTCACTGATCTTGGCGAATCGCGGCTGGCTCAAGCCGATAAACATTCCAATTTGGGCATGCTGCGCACTCGTTTTAATTATTACTGCAACTCGGTCGTGAAAGGTTTTTACAAAGAGCACTTTGTGCGTTTTGACCGACAAATCGTGCTGGTAGATTGCCTGCAACCCCTGAATAGCGGGCCGCAGGCGTTTAACGATATGCGCCTGGCGTTGACGCAATTGATGCAGAGCTTCCATTACGGGAAGCGCACGTTATTTCGTCGCTTATTTTCTCCGTGTATCGATAAGCTGATGTTTGCAGCAACCAAAGCCGACCATGTGACGGCCGATCAACACGCTAACCTGGTCTCCTTACTGCAACAATTGGTGCAGGAGGCCTGGCAAAATGCCGCATTTGAAGGGATCAGCATGGATTGTGTTGGGCTGGCGTCGGTACAGGCGACACAAAGTGGCATCGTTGAACATCAGGGACAGAAAATTCCTGCATTACGCGGCAATCGGCTAACTGATGGTGCGCCGCTAACGGTCTTCCCCGGCGATGTTCCAGCACGCTTACCCGGCCCAGCTTTTTGGCAGCAGCAAGGGTTTCATTTTGATGAGTTCCGTCCACAAGCGGTACATGTCGATAGCCCATTACCCCATATTCGCCTTGATGCCGTCATGGAATTTTTATTGGGAGATAAATTGCGATGAGCGAGCCTTTAAAACCCCGGATCGATTTCGAACAGCCTCTGCAACCCATAGACGAACCGGTATTAAAAGCGGCGCAAGCTTTTGATCAACATACCGCCGAGAATTTCTATCCTGCGGATCCAGAACTGGACGCAGAGAATGAAGAAGGTCGGGTAGAAGGGCTGGTTAATGCGGCATTGAAGCCGAAACGTAGCCTGTGGCGTAAAATGGTGACGGTGGGGATAGCCCTGTTTGGTGTCAGTGTGATTGCTCAGTCAGTGCAATGGGTTAATCAGGCGTGGCAACAGCAGGATTGGATTGCCCTGGGGGCCACCACTGCGGGGGGACTTATCGTGCTGGCGGGGGTCGGTTCTGTGGTGACGGAGTGGCGGCGTTTGTACCGCCTGCGCCAACGGGCTGAAGAGCGGGACATTGCGCGCGAACTACTGGTGAGTCATGGTATAGGCCAAGGGCGGGCATTTTGTGAAAAGTTGGCGCGTCAGGCAGGGCTGGATCAAGGTCATCCGGCACTCCAGCGTTGGCAAGCCTCGCTACATGAAACCCATAATGACCGTGAAGTCGTTGAACTGTATGCCAAACTGGTTCAGCCATCACTGGATAATCTGGCGCGGGCCGAAATCAGCCGCTATGCCGCCGAGTCAGCATTAATGATTGCCGTCAGTCCGCTGGCGCTGGTGGATATGGCGTTTATCGCCTGGCGAAATATTCGTCTGATCAATCGTATTGCTGCTTTGTATGGTATTGAGTTGGGGTATTTCAGCCGCATCCGTCTGTTCCGTTTGGTACTACTCAATATTGCTTTTGCCGGAGCATCTGAATTGGTGCGCGAAGTGGGTATGGACTGGTTATCGCAGGATTTAGCCGCACGTTTATCTGCCCGAGCCGCGCAAGGCATCGGGGCTGGTTTGCTGACGGCTCGACTGGGTATCAAAGCAATGGAGTTGTGTCGCCCATTGCCGTGGTTGGGAGATGATAAACCTAAGTTGGGCGATTTCCGTCGGCAATTGATGGGTCAATTGAGAAATACCTTGCCAAAAAAAGACAAACCGGCGCAGCAGTAGCGCTATTTCAGCCGTGGGTCAAAGGCAAAAGAGAGCGGTTGAACACTGCTTAGGCAGGTTTGAAAGCTTTTGTGCCGAGGATTGAGCAGTAGATTGTTTTCTGTCGGCACCAGAGTGGATGGAACCAGTAATCCAAGTGATGATTCTGACTCCAGCCATTCAGTGCCGATATCCATTGTGGTCGCAGGTGCGGGGTCGCTGCGCCAGTCCGTGGGCCAATCCTGCGGCTGAAGCAGCATAATGTTGCTATCTTCGATTTCAATTTGGAATAACTCGAACTCACTTAGTGTTGAGCTGTCCTGAATATGTACCAACGTCTCCAACATCGCCAGTGATACACTGCTGGCTAAGTAGATGGCGGCGTGCCCCTTATGATTCCAGCGGCCACCATAGATTTCGGCACCATAGCCGGTCCAGGTTGAGGCAAGATAGCGGCGCATCACAATGCGGTAGAGCATCATAAATAGAGGCCTGCCGGATTTATCTTCATAAGCTACTGATCCTTATAGCACACAGTTATGAAAATACGCCGTGCTCCAGGCGTCCAATCAAATCACAGACTTCCAATGCACCGGTTTCGGTTTCCAGTAAGGAATCCGGACTACGGTGACCCAGGCCTTTGATCGGGGTAGACATCCAAGTGATAGCTTTGCCTTTATCTCCGCCAAATAGATCAACTGCGGCGTCCATAACCCGAACAAAACGCGCAATTCGCTCACTCTCTTCAGGAGTGAAACGGCCATCATGTGTGCGCCTGCGAGTCAAGCTACGGCTGGGAATGCCGGTCGCACGCAAGATTTCAGCTTTGGGGATTGATGCCCATAGATGGATGCTGTCAATGACATCAACAGAAAAACCCATTTTGATGCTATCGACCAATACAGTACCGCGGCTGGCGGGCAAACCAATCTCTCGCCATAGCGCCCCTGTTTTGGTCGCTGGGGTGGGGTGATATGTTCTCATGTAACCTCCTCGGTCAATTGGCTATGTATACTATAGCCAGTTGGCCGATATAAAGCAAAGTGTCACCGGTTCTTGACGAGAATGCCGACAGCATACGTCATTATATAATTCTAAATTATTAGTATAAAAACTAATAACTCGCTATATACGGCCCTGATAGGGGTTGATGATCTTATCTTTGTGAGTTCAATTGGATAGAAAAAACAGCAAAAAGCCGATTCCTGTCAACTTTTGCTGACAGACTGCTTCATCAGTAAGGGGGGACAGGGTATTATCATCGACAGATATTCCGCACCTGCCCTATATAAGGTCGATACTGATGCGCTTGGAAGTTTTTTGCGAAGACCGAATCGGTCTCACCAGAGAGTTACTTGATCTCTTGGTTTTACGCGGCATTGATTTACGTGGGATCGAAATTGATCCGATTGGCCGTATTTATCTGAATTTCTCACAGCTGGATTTCAGTGTATTTAGTGCGTTGATGATGGATATTCGACGCATTGATGGAGTGACTGATGTTCGTACCGTTTCCTTTATGCCATCGGAGCGAGAACACCGTTCGCTGCGTGCGCTACTTGAATCCATGCCAGAGCCGGTATTTTCTATCGATTTAAAAGGTAACCTTGAGTTAGCTAACCCGGCTGCCCGTGAGCTTTTCTCCCTTAATGAGGAGAAGGTTCGTCACAAAACTGCGGGTAGTTTGCTGGGCGGATATAATTTTGCTCGTTGGTTCGATGGGGGGGAAACTGCGCCTCATACTGAACGTGTATTGATCAATAATCAGGATTACCTGATGGAGATCACTCCGATTCAGCTTGAAGACGAAAATCAACAGAGTCAGACGGTAGGCGCTGTGGTGATGTTAAAATCGACCGCGCGCATGGGGAAACAACTGCAAATCTTATCGGTAAATGATGATACCGAATTTAAACAGATTGTTGCCACCAGCGTTAAAATGCGTCAAGTGCTTGACCAAGCACGTAAATTAGCCATGTTGGATGCACCACTACTGTTGGTGGGTGATACCGGCACTGGCAAAGACCTGTTGGCACGCGCTTGCCATCTACGCAGCCCGCGCGGGAAAATGCCCTTCCTCGGCCTGAATTGCGCTTCTTTACCCGATGATGTCGTAGAAAGTGAGCTATTTGGCTATGCCGCAGGAGCATACCCCAACGCTGTTGAGGGTAAAAAAGGCTTCTTTGAGCAGGCTAATGGCGGCTCAGTACTGTTAGATGAAATCGGCGAAATGTCGCCTCGCATGCAGATCAAACTGTTACGTTTCCTTAATGACGGAACTTTCCGCCGTGTCGGAGAGGAGCATGAGGTGCATGTTGATGTGCGGGTTATTTGTGCCACCCAAAAGAATTTGGTGGAATTAGTACAGCGTGGCGAATTCCGCGAGGATCTCTATTACCGCCTTAATGTATTGACTATCACTTTACCGCCTCTGCGTGAGCGTCAAGCCGATATCATGCCACTGACAGCACTGTTTGTTGCGCGTTTCTCTGACGAGCAGGGTGTCCCTCGGCCGAAACTAGCGCCTGAACTGAGTAGTTTTCTGACCAATTACGGTTGGCCAGGTAATGTCCGCCAACTGAAAAATGCGATTTATCGTGCTTTGACCCAATTGGAAGGGGCGGAGCTACGGCCACAAGATATTGTCTTGCCGGAGTTTGAGGTTGAAGCGGCTCTGGGGGATGAAGTACTTGATGGTTCGCTCGACGATATTAGCAAACGTTTTGAACGCTCTGTTTTAACTCGGCTTTATCGTAATTATCCCAGCACACGTAAACTTGCTAAGCGCCTTGGTGTTTCTCACACCGCAATTGCCAATAAACTACGTGAATATGGCCTGAGTAGTAAGCGCTCCGCCAGTGATGAAAGTGAAGAAGAGTCGACGTAAAAGAGAAAACCATAAAAAAACGGCTGCACCCGAAAGGGCCAGCCGTTTATGGATAAACTCTATTTAAACCAAAGTAGTTCGAATTACTTCAGTGCTGCCAGTGCAGCATCATAGTCTGGTTCGGTGGTGATTTCGTTAACTAGCTCACTATAGATAACGTTGTCCTGACCATCCAGAATCACTACAGCACGAGCGGTCAAGCCTGCCAACGGGCCTTCAGTAATGGCCACACCGTAAGCTTGTTTGAAATCTGCGCCACGCAAAGTTGACAGCGTAGTCACGTTGCTCAGGCCTTCAGCACCGCAAAAACGTGATTGAGCAAATGGCAGGTCAGAGGAGATACAAAGAACAACGGTGTTCTCAAGTTCGCCAGCCAATTGATTGAATTTGCGTACAGATGCGGCACAAACACCGGTATCAATACTCGGGAAAATATTCAGAACCTTACGTTTACCCACGAAGCTGCTCAGAGCAACATCAGATAAATCTTTCGCAACCAAAGTAAAATCTTTAGCTTTATCGCCGGGTTGCGGTAGTTGACCTGCAACGGTCACTGGATTGCCTTGGAAATGTACTGTCTGTGTCATTATTTGATCCCTTTTACAGATGTGTAACACGAAGCTCAGTTTAAGGTAACAATAGCGGCTTGGATATGAGAAATTTGCTAAATAATTTAGATTTTACTGACATTAGGTTCTAATACCGACAGTCAACCCCTGAATTCTTCTGAGGAACCATAATGAGAACTCTGCGTTGCTATCCCGAGTCCTGGCCTCTACATTCCGCATTTGTGATTTCTCGCGGAAGCCGTACCGAAGCAAAAGTTGTGGTTGTCGAGATTGAGGAAGCGGGCATTCATGCCTTTGGTGAATGTACTCCATATCCACATTATGGAGAAAGTGAATCTTCGGTGATGGCACAGTTGGCTCTGGTGGCCAGCGCCATTGAGCAGGGCGTTTCACGTGAGGGCTTACAACAGCTATTGCCTGCTGGAGCGGCGAGAAATGCGGTCGATTGTGCATTATGGCAGTTGGAGTGTTTGCAGAATCAGCAGAGTTTATGGCAGTTGACCCAGACGGCACCGGTCGCCCATATCTCTATGGCCCAGACAGTCAGTATCGGGACTCCGGAAGCGATGGCGTACAGTGCGAGCGCATTGGCACATCAGGGGGCCAGGTTATTGAAAATAAAACTGGATGACCACCTGATTGCTGAGCGGTTGGTGGCAATCCGCAGCGCAGCACCAGAAGTGACATTAATTGTAGATGCCAATGAATCCTGGCAGCCTGAGGGTTTAGCCGCGCGTTGCCAGTTACTGGCAGATTTAGGGGTGGCTATGTTGGAGCAGCCATTACCCGCAGGGAATGATGATTCTTTGCAGAACTTTATCCACCCGCTGCCCATTTGTGCTGATGAGAGCTGCCATACTCGCGCGGATTTGGCGGGGTTGGTTGGCCGTTATGAGATGGTCAACATTAAACTGGATAAAAGCGGTGGGTTAACCGAAGCATTGCTATTGGCCGAACAGGCAAAATCGCTCGGATTTGCCATTATGCTTGGCTGTATGTTGTGTACATCTCGCGCCATTCGTGCTGCATTGCCACTGGCTCCAGGTGCCCGCTTTGTTGATCTGGATGGCCCTACGTGGTTGCAACACGATGTCGATGATGGGTTACATTTCTCGACCGGCGCTATTGATTTATCGGCTTAATCCGGTCTTGTGAGTAAGTCTACCAGGGCAGCCAGATAACATTCACTGGCTGCATCGGCAGAGATGGGGGGTAATTCCGCCGTAATACAAGGTAAGCTGATGTCGGCGCACCAACTGCCAAATGACCCCGGAGTGGCGTAACCTACATTCGTCACCAGTGGTAAGTTAAAGTTTGCCGCCAACTGTTCCCCCAATGCTGAACTATCAGGGTCTTCAATGCAGGCTAATGGCTCGTGAAAAGAGACTACCCAGCGCGGAGACAACTGCGTAATCAATGCACACAATGCTTGAGTTTCGGGTTCGGAGGCTGCGCACTCTCCAGTCGATAACACCACATCTCTTGCATCTGCCGCACTGTTCCAGCGATATACCGTTTCGCCAGCCTGCCAGTTTTTTGCCGGAAAATTACGATTAAGATCTACGCCATTGGCATTAGCCCGCAGCCCCAATTGGCAGCCATCGGGATTAACTGCCAATATCACATGGTGGCGCTGTTGTTCAGGGGAAATGCTACGTAACGCGCAGGAGAGGGCTACAATTGCCGCACTTTCATCGCCATGAGTCCCCGCGATAATCAGCCCGGTTTGCGCTGACGGAGCCGGTGCCGGGAAATAGATCAGTGGCGCTCCCAGCAGAGAGGTACCGTAGTGTTGCCCTAAGGTAACCAGGTTTCCCCGTGTGGAGCGGGGGCGATATTGACTCATGATATTCTGTTATTCCGAATTATATGCATATTACACTCAACATATCATTTAGCATTATTACTTTGAACCAATTGATCTGCTAGTTTATGTTGATAAGAGTTAGTGACTTTCGCTGAAATGGAACGACAACGAAAAGGTTAATCATTATGCGCTATTTCCGTTATGCATTATGTGCCGCATTGGTGGGGGCAGCGCTGGGCGCGGCAAATGCTGCTGATGTCCCCGCTGGCACTGTGTTGGCTGAAAAACAAGAACTTGTTCGTCATATTAAAGATGAGCCTGCGTCCCTTGACCCAATGAAAGCGGTTGGGTTAATCGAAGCTCAGGTTGCCCGTGATCTATTCGAAGGGCTGGTTAACCAGGATTCGCATGGACAGATAATTCCAGGTGTTGCGACAAACTGGAAAACGTCAGATAACCAAACCTATATATTTACGTTACGCAAAGATGCTAAATGGTCGAATGGCGATCCAGTGACCGCTCAGGATTTTGTATATAGTTGGCGTCGCCTGGTTGACCCTAAAAGTTTATCTCCTTTCGCCTGGTTTGCCGAGCTGGCTGGTATGGAGAATGCGCAACAGATTATTGCCGGAAAGATGCCACCCGAGGCCCTTGGGGTTAGTGCTGTTAATGATTACACCCTCAAAGTTAAACTTAGCAAGCCGGTACCTTATTTTCCCAGCCTGACCGCTAATTTCAGTTTATTCCCGGTACCATCAACCGTGGTTGAGAAATATGGTAGTGACTGGACTAAAGTCGGCAATCTGGTGGGGAACGGCGCATTCAAATTACAAGATAGAGTGGTGAATGAGAAATTGGTATTGGTGCCAAACAACTATTATTGGGACCATGCTCATACAGTTCTCACCAAAGTGACTTTTATTCCTATCAATCAGGAAGCTAA
Organism: Yersinia sp. LJYL362; assembly: GCF_048323875.1. Lineage (NCBI taxonomy): Bacteria > Pseudomonadati > Pseudomonadota > Gammaproteobacteria > Enterobacterales > Yersiniaceae > Yersinia > Yersinia sp. LJYL362. The sequence goes on along the minus strand of NZ_JBLWEX010000239.1, from coordinate 12,058 downwards.
TGCCACTAAGCGCTATCAGGCAGGCGATATTGATATTACGGAATCCTTCCCTAAAAATCTCTATCAGAAACTATTAAAAGATATTCCTGATCAGGTTTATACCCCAGACCAATTAGGTACTTATTATTACGCATTTAATACCCAGCGAGCACCAACAAATGATGTTCGGGTACGTAAGGCATTATCTTATGCAATAGATCGTAAAATTATCGCTGAAAAAGTCTTGGGTACTGGGGAAAAGCCTGCCTACCACTTTACCCCTGATGTTACGGCTGGCTATCATCCGGTGACCAATTTATTACAACAACAAGACCAGGACGAACTGAACGCACAAGCCAAAGCGTTACTGCATGCGGCGGGTTATGGGCCTGATAAGCCACTAAAATTATCGCTGTTGTATAACACATCGGATAATAATCAAAAGTTAGCCATCGCCATTGCTTCAATGTGGAAAAAAACATTGGGTGTGGATGTTCAAATGATTAACCAAGAGTGGAAGACCTACATTGATAGCCGCAACACCGGCAATTTTGATGTGGTCCGTGCTTCATGGGTTGGGGATTACAATGAGCCTTCTACATTCCTGTCATTACTGACCTCGACCCATAGCGGCAATATCGCCAAGTTTACGAGTGCAGATTATGACCGTTTGCTGAGTGAAGCGGGTAAACAAACAAATCCGAAAGCGCTAAGTGACGATTATAATAAAGCCGAACAAATTATTGCAGAGCAAGTACCAATAGCACCTATATATCAATTTACTAACGGGCGCTTAATTAAACCTTGGGTAAAAGGTTACCCGATTACTAATCCGGAAGATGTGGCATATAGCCAAATGATTTATATTATTAAGCACTAGTTATTATTAACCAATTAACCTGCAAGGGAATTCACTCTTGCGGGTTAATTGGTTGATCCGAAACTTAATCTATAAGTCATTTATATTATGCTGCTTAGGAACAATGGCAGATATAGAGATCATAAACCCAGTCAATGATGCTACTATGAGTGGAAATATAAAAGCATCAGATGTTCTTAATGGGTTTTTCATATCAAAAATTATCACAATAAAAAATGAGCTAGTAGCAAACGTTGATGATGAATATAGTTCATTAAGCTTATATTGCAGATTTTCCAATGCAAATCTTGGCGTTTTTTTTGAAATACAATCCCATGTGATGTGCACCAACATGTAAGAAATACAGATGATACAGTAGAACTTCGTCAACTCATCAGTGGTCTGCGGTGAGTACCAGAGGGAAGAGAGTGGCTCCAATTCAGTGCCCCCACTGTTTGCTCAGATAGATACCGGAAATTAATACACTGCCAATTGCTGCGAATGTAAATGCAAGGGATGTGGTAATGGTTAATGTGGGGACTAAAAATGATAACCCACCAGTCAATGCAAACCCTGCCCCTGCGCCACCAATGAATGCTTTCATTAACGTAATAATACTGGTTTTCATAATCAATATCCCTTGAATATATAACGTGGTAATTAGCAAAATTGTACCTCAAAGTTTGAGGACTTCTTCTGTCTTTATTATTATGTATCCTTAATATAAAATCTGATTGTTTGATATAAATTCTGTTGCCCGGAAACATATAGTTAATGAATCTGATAGCTGCATTTACGATGCTCTAATATAAAGTGTATTGCGATTATTTTATAGTAACAGCAAGCTATCGCATACATCACCTTTAAAGATCAGTGGGTGGGCGCTACACTGAGCTAATTGCATGATAAATGCTGAAATTGAGGATGTTGTCGTGGATGTAGTCGCAGGAAAAGCACTTCAAGTTTCTGATGCCGTTTATTCTTATCAACTCGATGGTAAAGGGGGCGTAACATCAATCAGCCCCGATGCTGTTGCTACCGCAGAGCAGCCATGTTGGCTGCATCTGGATTACACTCACCCGGACAGCGCCGCCTGGCTGCAAAATACCCCGCTATTACCTGAAGTTGTTCGCGATGGTTTGGCGGGTGAAAGTGTACGGCCGAAAGTGACCCGCTTGGGTGACGGTACAATGATCACCCTCCGAGGGATTAACTTCAATAATGATGCCCGGCCTGACCAGCTAGTCACTATCCGGGTTTATATGACAGATAAATTGATAGTTTCAACCCGGCATCGCAAAGTTTACTCGATTGATGATGTGCTCAACGATTTACAAAGTGGCACAGGTCCAACCAACAGTGGCAATTGGCTGGTGGAGATTGTCGATGGTCTGACCGACCACACCAGTGAGTTTATCGAAGACTTACACGATAAAATTATCGATCTCGAAGATGATTTATTGGAGCAAAAAATCCCAGCGCGCGGGCAGATGGCATTGTTACGTAAGCAGTTGATTGTACTACGACGATATATGGCCCCCCAGCGCGATGTATTCTCTCGGTTAGCCAGTGAGCGCTTGCCGTGGATGAATGATGATGATCGGCGTCGCATGCAGGAAATCTCAGAGCGCTTGGGCCGGGGTTTAGAAGATTTAGATTCCAGTATTGCGCGTACTGCGGTGTTGTCCGATGAAATTAGTTCATTAATGGCCGATGCGATGAACCGGCGCACTTATACCATGTCACTGTTGGCTATGGTATTTTTGCCCACCACCTTTTTAACCGGGCTGTTTGGTGTCAACCTTGGTGGTATTCCTGGGAATACCGACTCTTTTGGTTTTGCGACATTTTGTATGATGTTGGTGGTGTTGGTACTCGGTGTTGCATGGTGGTTAAAACATAGTAAATGGCTTTAATTAGCTATTCGCAAGCGAGTAAAAGAGTGTGCCAGGTAGCACGCTAATCACTGCAAAATTGAGCGATATCAAGATTTGACAGTGATGACTCAGGCATTATCACTTTGCAGGTGAATGCAACGTCAAGCGATGGGCGTTGCGCTCCATATTTGTAATACTTTTATTTTTGAATTACTGCATAGCACATAATTGTTACGATGCCGATGTTGTCTCAACATCGGCATTTTTTTTGTTTTTTAGGAAAAACAGTGGGTAAGGCTAACGAGAGGATTGCCTCTACACCTGAACGGTGAGAAGCAATACCTGATACTTGGTTACTTGATTTCCAGTACGTCGAGGCGAACCAGCGGTTGTGTATCGCCATCTTCGGCATCTTCTGGCCGCCAGCCAACCGGTTGTAGTGGCAATTCTTCACGATCAAACGCCAAATCACCGCCATCAACAATTTCACTATTGTGGGTGATATTTTTGAAATCAAACAACTTGTGATCATTTAAATGTGATGGCACTACATTTTGCATAGCGCTGAACATAGTTTCGATCCGCCCCGGATACTGTTTATCCCAATCACGCAGCATATCTTTGATCACCTGACGTTGCAGGTTAGGTTGCGAGCCGCATAAGTTACAAGGAATAATCGGGTACTCTCTGGCAACAGCAAAACGCTCAATGTCTTTTTCGCGACAGTAGGCCAGTGGGCGAATAACCACATGTTTGCCATCGTCGCTCATCAGTTTGGGTGGCATGCCTTTCAGTTTGCCGCCATAGAACATATTCAGGAATAGCGTTTGCAGAATATCATCGCGATGGTGACCAAGTGCGATTTTGGTGGCTCCCAGTTCAGTCGCGGTGCGGTATAAAATCCCACGGCGCAAGCGTGAACAGAGTGAGCAGGTGGTTTTCCCTTCCGGAATGATCTCTTTCACAATCCCGTAAGTGTTCTCTTCTACAATCTTGTATTCAACACCTTGCTTATCCAGATAGGCAGGCAGGATATCTTCAGGAAAACCTGGCTGTTTCTGATCCAGATTAACCGCGATGAGGGTGAAGTTAATTGGTGCACTTTTTTGCAGGTTCTGCAAAATATCCAACATGGTGTAGCTGTCTTTACCCCCCGACAGGCAGACCATGACGCGATCACCTTCTTCAATCATATTAAAATCAGCAATCGCCTGGCCGACATTGCGACGCAGGCGTTTCTGTAATTTGTTCAAATCGTATTGTTCTTTTTGCTTAACCACTTGTTTATCTTGCATTTGTTCTTGACTCATATCCAGTTAGGGGCATGACGGGCAGTGCTGCTATGACATAAGTTTATCATCCAACAAGCATATATATTAGTGTTTTAATCTCTGGCATGTGGGGCATGGTATATGAGGTTTGTGAAAGGAGCTCGTCTATAGCTTGTGAAATAGTTCACAAAAAACGGAAGAATCATTATTGCAACTTGCCACAATCCATCCTTTATGATGTAGTGGCTTCAACGGATTGTTACTGTGTAAGAACAGGCAAAACCTAAAAGAGAATGAACTCTTTTAAGTTTTGCCTTTTTTTTTGGGTGGAATATGAGAATACAAAGAGTTCTGAATAACAATGTGGTCGTCGCTCACGATTTTAGTGGGAAAGAATGTGTTGTTATTGGTAAAGGTGTAGGTTTCAATAAAAAGCCAAATGATCTGGTTGATGAAGCAGGCATTCAAAAAATATTCCGTCTTGATGAAGAAAATAGCTTTGATAAAACCCATGATGCTTTTCAGGATCTCCCTGAGGAGCTGTTTGATATTGTCCTGGATATTGTTAAACAAGCCACAACCAAATTAGATAGAAAAATTCATAAGAGTGTTTACGCTTCACTGTTGGATCATATTAGTTTTGCTATTGAACGAGCGAAGCAAGGGGTCCATGTTAGAAATATGCTACTTTGGGATATCAAACGTCTCTACCGGAATGAGTTTATTATTGGCGTTTCTGCATTAGAAAATATTAAACAAAAACTTAATGTCGATCTTGCTGAAGATGAAGCTGGATTTATTGCACTTCATCTGTTGAATTCACAAAAAGACGGCACCATGCCTGATATAGAGAATGTATCAAAAGTCATTCAAGACTTATTGAATATCGTTAAATATCACTTCAATATTGAATATGAAGAAGAATCAATTAATTTCCAACGTTTTGTGACACATTTGAAATTCTTTTCTCACCGTTTACTCAGTAATACTTATGTCATGACCAATGATAACTCTTTGCATGATGTTGTTGCCGAGAAATACTCTATCTCTTATGAGTGTGCCAAGAAAATAAATAAATTTATTAAACATGACTATGGCCGGGAATTAACAGGTGACGAAATGATGTTTCTCGCTATTCACATTGAACATGTCAGAGTGCCGACTTAAATAGAGCATTAAAAATATTAATTAAAAAGAATAGTCCATAAAATAAATGGATTCAATAGATTATCAATTTAATTGAGGTTATCCCATGGGTGCATATAATATGCTGGCAGGGGAAATAATTGAACATGTAGGTGGGAAGGAAAATGTTGTTTCGCTCACTCACTGCATTACACGTTTAAGATTTTCTCTAAAAGATTCCAAAAAATTTAATAAATCAGTTTTAGATAAATTGGAGGGTGTAATTTTAGCTGTTGAAAGTAATGGTCAATATCAAGTTGTTATTGGTAACGATGTGACTAAAGTCTACAATGTGATCGTTGACGAGTTTGGTATTAAAGGAGATGTGTCATCAATAGACGGTGAGTCATCACCTGATAAGAAAGGTAATATAGTCGGCCGCATCTTTAATAAAATGTCGTCCATTTTAGTCCCTATTGTGCCGGCTCTGGCTGGTGCTGGTATGTTAAAAGCATTACTGGTTATTTTATCGACGTACCATTTTATTGACCCGACTGGTAGCACTTATAAAATTCTGGCTGCGGCCAGTAACAGTGTGTTTTATTTCCTTCCACTCTTATTAGCGTTCTCATGTGCTAAATCTTTCAATGCTCACCCATTTGTGTCAGTGGCAATAGTTGGGGCATTACTGGAACCCACATTTACAGGGTTGATGAAAAATCAGGGGGATATTGTCGAATTTATGGGGATCCCCGTAGTGCTGATGAAATATTCATCAACCCTGATCCCGGCCATCCTCGCTATTTGGGCTTACTCTTATCTTGAACGATTTTTAAAACGCTTCATCCATCAAAGTATTGAAATGATTGCTGTCCCTATGCTAGGGCTGCTCATCATGGTACCGGTAATCGTTATTGCTGTTGGGCCGATTGGAGTTTATCTGGGGGATGGCATTGGTGCAGGTATTGCTTATATGAATAATGTAAGCGGTATGCTGACGGGTGCAATTATTGGTGGTGGCTGGACATTGTTAGTGATGTTTGGCTTACATTGGGGATTAGTCCCTGTGATGCTGAATAACCTGGCATTACATGGCTTTGATACCATTAAGCCCGCCGCTGCCACCGCAACATTTGCTTCGGCTGGCGCTGCATTTGGTGTGTTCCTTAAAACCAAGGATAAGAAATTAAAATCCTTCGCCTTGTCCACTATGGTTCCCGCGCTATTTGCCGGAGTGACCGAACCGATTGTTTACGGTATTTCCATCAAATATAAACGTCCATTAATTGCTTCTCTTATTGCAGGAACTATTGCTGGAGGATTTGTTGGCGCCATGGGCACCACAGTGATGGCTTATGTTTTCCCCGCATTGACTACGCTGCCCGCGTTTATGACCAATACTTTTGCTTATTATGTTATTGGTATATCGATGGCATTTGTCTTATCAACAGTGCTGACTTATATATTAGGTTTTGATGAGAAAATAGATGAAAATAGTGTGGTGCCGCGCCCAGATAGCACATCAAATAGTCAATTTTCTCGAAATAACTCAGCAACTATATTAGCTGAAGTATTATTGAATGCACCACTTAATGGAAAAATAGTACCGTTGGCTGATGTTAAAGATGGCGTTTTCGCCAGTGAAATAATAGGGAAGGGAATAGCTATTTATCCCACAGACGGTTTTGTCTATTCGCCGGTGAATGGTGTCGTGTCAAAATTATTCCATACTCACCATGCAATAGGGATTATCTCCGATGAGGGGGTGGAGATTCTCATTCATGTAGGTATTGATACAGTAAAATTAAATGGCGAGTTTTTTAAAAATAATATAAATGAAGGTGATGTTGTCACCAAAGGGCAATTACTTTTAACATTCGACCTTAATGCGCTAGTGGCTAAAGGGTTTGATATAACAACACCAGTTATTATTGCTAATACCGACGACTACAAAGATATTCTGGTAACTGAGCGAGACAGTATTGATCGTAACAATACATTAATGACTGTGCTTCCTGCCTCAGCCTAAATATATATTGGAGATATAAGATGACAGATTTATTGATTAAAGGTTTTCCTAAGGGATTTCTGTGGGGGGGCGCTGTCGCCGCTAATCAGGTTGAAGGTGGTTGGAATGTAGGGGGCAAAGGTTTATCTACCGCCGACATGGCAATTCATAAAAAAGATCTCAAACGTGAAGAGTATGAGAAACATTATAAAATTAGCAATCAACAAATTGCAGATGCTATTGCTGCCAAAGATGCGAGTGATTATCCAAAGCGTCGGGGTATAGACTTCTTTCATCGTTATAAACAAGATATGGCGCTATTTGCCGAAATGAATTTTAAAGTCTTGCGAGTATCTATTGCCTGGACACGCATTTACCCCAATGGCATTGAAGAACAACCGAATGAAGAGGGCTTGCGTTTCTATGATGAATTATTCGATGAAATGCATAAGAACGGTATTGAACCTTTAGTCACACTTTCACATTATGAAATGCCAATCTATTTGGTCAATAATTACGGTGGTTGGAGTAGCAGAAAAACTGTCGATTTATTTGAAAAGTTTTCGATTACTGTTTTAGAACGCTACCAACATAAAGTAAAGTATTGGCTGACCTTTAATGAGATCGATAGTTTAATTCGCCATCCATTTACTTCAGGCGGTATTGTTACTGAGCGCTTCCCCGCAGATGAAATTGAATCGGTTATTTATCAAGCGTTGCACCATCAGTTTGTCGCTAGTGCATTAGCTGTTAAGCACTGTAAGCGAATTTCACCGGACGCCAAAATAGGCTGTATGTTGACTCGCTTGCTGACCTATCCTGAAAGTTGTGCCCCGGAAGATGTATTACTGGCTTACCAGGAAAATCAACTTAACTATTTCTTCTCGGATGTCCAAATCCGTGGCCGTTATCCACGTCATATGACGCGTCGTTTTGCGGAAAAAGGTATTAATATCGTCATGCAGCCCGGCGATGAAGAGATTCTGCAGCAACATACCGTAGATTTTCTGTCATTCAGTTATTACATGTCGTTGGTGACCAGTGTTAATGCCGACAAGATGGATAAAGTGGGTGGGAATATTGCTGGCGGTGTTAAAAACCCGTATTTGAAGACCACTGACTGGGATTGGCAAATTGATCCAGTCGGCTTGCGTATTGCACTAAATGATATGTATGACCGCTATCAAATCCCATTATTTGTGGTGGAGAATGGGATGGGTGCCGTTGATAAAATTGATAAGGACAACCAAATCAATGATGACTATCGCATCGAATTCTTCCGTTCCCATTTAAAGGAAATGAAAGAAGCCGTCAAAGATGGGGTTGAATTGATGGGCTATACCTCTTGGGCACCTATCGATCTGATTAGCGCGTCAACGTCAGAAATGAATAAACGCTATGGTTTCATTTATGTAGACCAGGATAATGATGGTAATGGCACTTTGGATCGTTACCGTAAAAAGAGTTTTTATTGGTATCAGGAAGTGATCGAAACCAATGGTGAATATTTATAGTTTTTCACTGACTGGCTTCAGACGGCTGACAAACCTCGATAACTCGATCTTGCAAGGTGAAGGCAGGTAGAAGAGTAAAGCGTCCGCGCTAGGGATGGCGCGGCTCGAGCCCCCAGGGAGGGGTTTACGGCGTCTTTACGATCTGCCTGTTTTCACCGTTACGGGTACTTTGTCATTAACCTCAGCCAGTCAGTTTTTCACTGACTGGCTTTTGGTTTAACGGACTGCCTATTATTCCGTTGCTGCTTTTTCGGTTTTCCCCGCTAGCAAACTTAGGAAGTCATAACGTTTTTTCAGATCTTTTTCAGCCGCAGCATACAGCTGTGCGGCAACCTCTGGCTCTTGGGTATTGAGCCGCCGGAAACGCTGCTCATTGAGCAATGTGGTGGTCAAATCACTGCTTGGTGGGCGAGAATCCAGTGCCAAAGCCACTTTGCCTTCGTCGGTACGGCGTGGGTCAAAGCGATACAGTGGCCAGAAGCCGGTGGCTGTTAGCTGCTTCATTTGGTCATGGCTGTAGGCCAAATCATAACCGTGCTCTTCGCAAGGGCTGTAAGCAATAATCAGAGACGGACCAGGGTAGGCTTCCGCTTCCTGAATAGCTTTAACAGTTTGATTCAGCTGTGCGCCTAGCGAAATTTGCGCGACATAAACATGACCATACATCATCATGCTGACGCCCAAATCTTTGCGTGCCTTACGTTTACCATGCTCGCCAAACTTGGTCACCGCACCCAGCGGGGTTGCTTTGGATTGCTGACCACCGGTATTGGAATAACATTGGGTATCTAACACCAGCACATTGACGTTTTCCGTCAGGCTGAGCACATGGTCCAAGCCACCAAAGCCAATATCGTAGGCCCAACCGTCACCACCGATCAGCCAGATGGATTTATCGACCAGATAATCTGCATCGGTTGCCAATTGTTGTGCGTCATTACCCGGAATATCTTTTAACAGCTGGCGCAGTTGTGTGACCTGCTCACGGCGAACTTCAGGTGTCGCCTCCTCATTCAGCAGTTGGTTGACCAATTCCTGCGGCAATTGCGCTGCCAATTGATTGATCAAACGGATAACCCGTTGGCGATGTTGGTCAACTGTCAGGCGGAAGCCCAAGCCAAACTCGGCGTTATCTTCAAACAGTGAGTTAGCCCAGGCGGGGCCACGGCCATCGGCATTAGTGGTATAAGGCGTGGTCGGCAGGTTGCCACCATAAATTGAAGAGCAACCGGTGGCATTAGCTATTAACAGACGATCGCCATACAACTGGGTGAGCAATTTAATGTATGGCGTTTCACCACAACCTGAGCAAGCACCGGAATACTCAAACAGCGGTGAGATCAACTGTGAGGTACGGATATCGATGCGCTCCATTTGCGTTTTATCGATTTCCGGCAATTTGAGGAAGAAATCATAGTGGGCTTTTTCTTCCACCAGATGTTCCAGCCGCGGTTTCATATTGATGGCTTTGATTTCTGGGTTCTGCCGGTCTTTCGCCGGGCAGACTTCATAGCAGAGATTACACCCAGTGCAGTCTTCCGGAGCAACTTGCAAGACATACTTCTGTCCACGCATATCGCGGGCTTTCACATCCAGGGATTGCAAGCTGCCTGGTGCGCCTGACATAGCATCCGGCTGTACTACTTTGGCGCGAATGGCCGAGTGTGGGCAAGCAGCAACGCAGTGGTTACACTGGGTACACAGATCCGGCTGCCAGATAGGAATATCTTCAGCAATATTGCGTTTTTCCCACTGGGTGGTGCCCACCGGCCAGGTGCCATCAGGTGGGAAGGCCGAAACGGGCAGGGCATCACCCAAACCGGCCAGCATGGTGGCCGTGACAGTTTTAACGAAATCAGGCGCTTGATCCGAGACAATCGGTGGGCGCATCGGGCTATTTTCATCAATCGGTTGCAGTGGGATTTCTACCAATGCATCAAGGGTGGCATCCAGCGCCTGCCAGTTACGAGTAACAATTTCCGGCCCTTTATTACTGTAGCTACGGTCAATGGCCGCCCGTAATTGCTCTTGCGCCATAGCGGTTGGCAATATTTGCGTCAGGTGGAAGAACGCCATCTGCATCACGGTATTGATGCGCGCACCCAGTTTGCATTCGCGGGCAATTTTTGCCGCATTAATCACAAATAGACGGGCATTGCGTTGGTGCAGTACCGCCTGAACTTCTTGCGGCAAACGCTGCCACATTTCATCGACGCTGAACGGGGTATTAATCAGGAAGATACCGCCGGGCTTGAGGCGTTCCGCCATTTGGTAGGTATCAATAAACTGTAATTGATGGCAGCCGACAAAATCGGCCTGGCTGACCAGATAAGCCGAATTAATAGGGGTTTCACTGACACGCAAGTGAGAGACGGTCAGGCCACCGGCCTTTTTCGAGTCGTAAACAAAATAACCTTGGGCATACAGCGAGGTACTGTTGCCGATAATCTTAATGTTATTTTTTGTCGCAGAGACTGAACCATCACTGCCAAGGCCATAAAACAGGGCTTCTAATGTGGCGCGTTGCTCGATTTTCTCATCAGTGAGCGGTAAGGATAGCCCCGTCACGTCATCAAAAATCCCTACGGTAAAGCGCGGGCGCGGTAAATCAAGCGATAATTCTTTGAACACCGCCAGCGCACAATCGGGGCCAAACTCTTTGGAAGATAAACCATAGCGGCCGCCAATCACTTTCGGCAATGTGGCTCGCTCACCACGACTATAGGCTTCAGCCAGTGCCGTCATGACATCAAGATAAAGTGGCTCGGCCAGTGCACCGGGTTCTTTGGTGCGATCCAGCACCGCAATTTTAGTCACTGATTGCGGCAAGACACTGAGCAGATGTTCAGCAGAGAAGGGGCGGAATAAGCGCACTTTCAGTACGCCCACTTTTTCCCCGCGGGTTAGCAGGCTATCAATCACTTCTTCACAAGTACCAATCGCTGAACCCATCAGAATGATAACGCGCTCTGCCTGTGGGTGGCCGTAATACTCAAATGGCTTATATTCACGCCCCGTGGCTTCAGCAAAAGCCTGCATGGCATCGGCAACGTGTTGATAAGTATTGTTATACCAAGGGTTAGTGGCTTCACGAGACTGGAAATAGGTATCCGGGTTAGCGGAGGTACCCCGTACCACAGGATGGTCCGGCGAAAGTGCCCGACTACGGTGGCCGTCTATGCCTTTCTGCGGCAGCAATTGGCGCAGCGTGTCATCACTGAGCGGTACAATTTTATTGATTTCGTGTGAGGTGCGAAAACCATCAAAGAAATGAATAAATGGGATGCGACTATTGAGAGTTGCTACTTGGGAAATCAGGGCGAAATCTTGTGCTTCCTGCACACTGCTGGCGCACAGCATGGCACAGCCCGTTTGCCGCACCGCCATGACATCGGAGTGATCACCAAAAATAGACAGGGCATGGG
>NZ_JBLWEX010000238.1:0-20381 GCF_048323875.1 Yersinia sp. LJYL362 | reverse complement strand
TCAGGAAGATACACGTAAAAGAATCGGTGGAGCGGTAGTTCAGTTGGTTAGAATACCTGCCTGTCACGCAGGGGGTCGCGGGTTCGAGCCCCGTCCGTTCCGCCACTTATTGCAAAACCCCTGAATCGATGATTCAGGGGTTTTTTGCATTTTAACTTCTATCTATTTTTAGTCGACTAAATCTATCCCCCAATAACCTATCTCTTAATCGAATCATGCGGTAATACTCCTACTCGTAGGCAGATATCTCTTAGTTAATTATGTTCGTAATTTAACAGACCACAGTCCACAGCCCATAGCGAATGAAAAGCCTTGGTGGCTAAGTGTGATTAAAGTAGGGGATAGGAATGGGGGGGGTATAAGCCCCCAATCTGAGGGCTTCGTACTAAGCTGATTCTTTACGGCAGACTAATAACGTATGACCAATACCAAGACCATCAATATCTTCCTCAACATAGAACCCTGCAGCAGATAAGCACTGGTAAAATGTATCTGAGTGATAAAAACGGCTATTGCCGTTAGCCATACATGTAAAATAAAGAGATGATGCATTTAAGCTAAATGCGCCGGCTTCGAATTGTTGCCTATCCCAGAATATCTCCATAATGCATACATAGCTATCTGGTTTCATCGCATGGTGAATAAGCTTTAGAATATGTACAATTCTTTCTTCGCTGAAACAGTCTAGAAATTGGCTCATCCACCAAACATCTGCTTCCCCAGGTAATTTATCTGCCAGTAACAGATCTACGGGATACGAACTAATACGATCGCTATAACCTTTGCTTTTGACATTCTCATTGGCTAAAGCTATCTGTTGAGGCAAGTCCAATAGTGTTATTTTTACATCAGGATCATGGGCTGCACATTGTATAGCCCACTTTCCGGTATTAGCACCGATGTCATATATATGTTTAGGCTCAAGATCAAAAATTGTTTTTAGAGCAAGTTGAAAGGCATTATCTGAATAGAAGTGATCAAAGGCGAACCAACTCTCGCGGGCTGCATTGGGCAATTCACTCAGTGCTGGATAAATTGTCGACCATTCACCAAACACAGATAATCCCGCTGGTTTGCCTGTTTCCAGGGATTCTTTTAAATTGAATAATCCTTGGTAACAAACGTCTCGAGTGAAATCCATATTTACGCGGGTCATTTGATCATGTAACAAGTAATGGCCAATCTTACCCAGATAAAAATGTTTTCCCTGCTGGTAGAGAATGTGACCACTCAGCCCCATATCCAATAAGATACTGATGGCGTATCTACTTAGCGAGCAATGAACTTCAATCTCATCCAAGGTTATTCCGTTCTTACCTGAGTTATCTAATGCGGCTAGAATCCCTGATTCCCTCAGGTTAAGTGCAGCTTGAAATAGCATCGGTGCAAAAGCTATTTTTTGAGCTTCAGTTATTGCCGCCAAAGCACTGATTTGATCCTTGTCATATCCGTAGCGCAAGCTTACGTCCTCGTAATCCAAGTAATAGCTCACCACCCAGCATGATTCTCTTTGAATGGTGAGTTTTTATAATAACTTATTGTTATTTATGATGTTACATTGATGGCTGACTGAGCTGGATCTGAATGTCTTTGTTCAAATTAGCTATCCAGCGATTGTATTTTGAATGTATCTTCCCATTTTTTGCATCCATATTAGTACTGCCAATATATTTGACTTGATAATTATTAGCACTGTAATTGATCTGAATTTCAACTGTATGGTCGCGATTTATTAGTTTTCCGTTAATCACACCGTCAGAGGCAGGAGTCATTATCCAGCCTCGTTTTATCCCGCCGGCCATTATCGCTTTTTGTACTTCGGCAGTAGTATGATTGCCAATTACTGTTTGGCTCACGTTTTGTATTGGCGTGGTACTAGAGCATCCAGTGATAAATGCGAGAGATACAAACCCGATTAAAATCGTTTTTAATAATTTCATGATGATCCAATTAATTAATAATTTTCATGTTAGTCCATGAGAGGAATAACGCAGCATGCTGTATAGCAAGGATAAAATACTCTGACTCATTCAAATACACAAATATTCTTATATTGCTTTTATTTTACATAAATGTAATCTGGATGTTGTTGTTCATATTTATTGCTTTTCATCACGTAAATATAAATAAATTTGGAATTCATCTAAAGATTATTAGAAATATGCCGATATATAAAATATTTTCTTTTAGAATTTTAATCACATTCAAAGTATGAATATAAGTAATTCTTAAACAAAAAGAGAATAATCAAATTTTTAAATGCTTTTTACCTGGAAATAGAATAAATTGTCTCGCTTTACTGCTTGTTACTTGGGAAGTCCGGGGATCGTGGCTCATTCGCTGAATATACTGAATTGGTGTGCTTTAGCTCCAGGTATGGGAGTTCGTGAGCAGTGGCTTGACTGGGCGAAGAATTGTGCAAATCACACCGCCTGGCAAGGGGATTTACCTAAGTCAGCGCATATACCTATGATGTCCGCCAGAAGGATGAGCACAGGTAGCCGACTAGCGGTTGAAGCAGGGCTTTCATTGTTAGGGGCAGAAACTGCAGATATGGCAATATTTACCAGCCGCCATGGAGAATTGGAACGTACTTACAAGATACTACAATGCCTCCATCAGCAGCAGAGCATTTCTCCAACCGATTTTGCCATGTCAGTTCACAATACGGCATCTGGATGGTTAACTATCACTGCAAGCGATACATTGCCTGTAACGTCACTTGCAGCAGGAATAGACAGTTTTCAACAAGGTATCCTCGAAGCTATGGGGATGCTCGCTTGTGGCGCTGAGCGGGTGCTATTAGTCGATTTCGATGGAATTATGCCTGACTTTTATCATTCTCAGACGTCTCCGATAGGGTTGCCCTATGCATTAGCATTATTGTTAACTACTGGTGATGATTTGCAGTGTGAAGGTATTTCTAGCACCGATAGTATTAATTCTGAATTACCGCAGGGGCTCAATTTCTTGCGTAATTGGTTGAATCAAAAGTCTTATTTCGTAATACAAGGTCAGCAAAATAATTGGCAATGGAGCCAGTGATGGATAGTTCTCTTGCAGTTCAAACTACGCCCCAGCATTCTTCTTTGCTAAATCGTTCATGGCGAGTTATTGCAACAGCTTTTTGCTTCATGCTTTTTGGCTTAGGAGGGCTGTTATTATCCCTTTTATGGTTTTCCTCTCTACGTTTAATTATTCGCTCAGAAGCAACCAGAAGTCAGATCACTCAGCAAAGTATTCGTTATAGTTTTCAGCTATTTCTACGTATAGCCAGATTTCTCGGTGTTTTCGATTATCAAATAGAAAATAATAAGCTGTTCTCTGAGGACACCGGTTGTTTGATTGTGGCTAATCACCCTAGCTTATTAGATTATGTGTTGCTGGCCGCACATATGCCAAGATGTGATTGTATTGTCAAGGAAGCATTGTTAAATAATATATTTGTTGCAGGTGTTATCAAGTCTGCTGGTTATTTGGTTAATACTGAGTCAGATAGGTTATTAATACACTGTAAAGCTCGATTAGCCAGGGGAGGAAGCATCCTTATATTCCCTGAAGGGACAAGAACAACTGCTGGTTGCGAACTGATTTTACAACGAGGAGCTGCGAATATTGCATTGCATAGCGGGTGTGATATCCGAATTGTTTATATTGATTGTAATCCTCCGATGCTGACGAAAGAACTTAAATGGTATAATATCCCGCCGGTAAAGCCTCAATTTAATATTATTGTTCAAAATAAAATCAATAGTAATGAATTTATCCATGATAGTGATTTATCACTAGCGCTTGCTGCAAGGCGACTGACTAAACATCTAACCTGTGCATTAATGCCTGAATCTAAGAGAAAGAGTTAATGGAATTATTGAGTAGTGAGATCAAATTACTAATTATTGATGCCCTAAATCTGGAAGGGATGTCGGTGGATGATATTGATTCACAGGCTGCATTATTTAGTGATGGTTTAGGTTTAGATTCGATTGATGCTCTGGAACTTGGATTAGCACTCAAAAATAAATATAACGTCGTGCTCTCTGCGGAGAGTGAAGATATGCGCCAGCACTTTTATTCGGTAAAAACGCTTGCGAAATTTATTTCTGAACAGCGTAACTGACAGGGTATTATAATAATGGAAAAAGAAGAAATATATCAGCAGGTTACATCGCTCCTGGTGAGGCTTTTTGATATTAATGAGTCTGATATCAAGCCAGAATCAAAGTTATATGAAGAATTAGAGTTGGACAGTATTGACGCAGTTGATCTGGTTGTGCATTTACAGAAAGCTACTGGTAAAAAGATAATGCCGGAAATGTTCAAATCAGTTCGAACTGTTCAAGATATTGTTGATGCAGTCGATAATTTATTGAATGCTAGGCCATAAGTGGTGAAATCAGGTGACAGATAATCAGAATAATTTATTTATTGGTCACCTGACTGTTTTACTTAAAGTCTTTACGGTTATCGCATTTATAGCCTACCCACTGGCGGTCTGGTTTGGCTTGGAACGCTGGGGATTACATGTATTAGCCCCGATACTGCTATTGATGTTTATATTGCGCCTCTTTGTTGTACGCAGCAAAATTAAACAACAACTCTGGCTAGGTAAAGTGCTTGCACTTGCTGGTGTTGTCCTATCTTTGGCAAGTTGGGGGTTAGGGAAAGCCCAGTGGTTGCTGTTTTATCCTGTAGTAGTCAATATCTTTTTACTGACGCTCTTTACCTGCTCTTTGTTTCGCCCCCCTCCCATAATTGAAAGATTGGCAAGATTGACTGAGCCTGAATTGTCACCACAAGGTGTGGTTTATACCCGAAAAGTGACTCAGATATGGTGCGTGTTTTTTGCAGTAAATGGCTCGATTGCTTTGGCAACTTGTTTGTACGGCGATATGCATTTATGGGCCTTATATAACGGTGGCTTGAGCTATTTATTTATTGGTTCTTTGATGGGTATGGAATGGATAATCAGGAAAAGGGTTCAACAGCAGTGAATTTGCCTATGGCTAATTGGTTGGATCATTCTCGAGATGATGCCCTGATTATCACTCTATGTGGTGTGAAAAAGGTAACTTTGCGCCAACTAAGGTGTGATGTTACTTATCTTGTGGAGAGAATGGCCATTTTCTCTACAAGCCGTTGGGCGTTGTGTTTTGAAAATAGCTATTGGTTTACTGTTGCATTACTTGCCACGCTATATTGTAAAAAAACACCCATTATTTTCGGCCATGCGCGCGAGGCCGTGCTTAAGGAACAATTGCATCAGTTTGATGGCATGTTGACTGACCAGTTGCTGAATCTTAATTGCCCGACTGTAATGGTGGCAGACCATGCCCCTGTAGATACTATTTGTTATCCACTTCCTGATTGGCCTTCCGATGCTTCTCTAATTCTTTTCACCTCAGGGTCTACTGGTGCACCTAAGGCCGTGGTCAAGTCTATTGCTAGTTTGGATATTGAAAGCCATTGGCTGGCTGAAAAATGGGGGCAGTACTTGGACAAAATGAGCAACCCATTAATTATCGCTTCGGTTTCTCATCAACATTTGTACGGGCTGACTTTTCGACTCTTTTTACCACTTTCGCTAGGCATACCTTTTCAGGCTGAGTTGATTGGTTACCATGAACAACTACAACAATTACCTGAATTATTTTCACCAATATTTATTAGTAGCCCCGCGTTTTTAAAGCGCATAGATACGAAATTACCCCCGATACGGTGTCAGCAGATCTTTTCTGCTGGCGGGCCGCTCAATTTTCATGATGCCCAAGCTACTCTGAAAATCTTGGGTGTGCTGCCGACAGAGATTTATGGTGCGACGGAAACTGGTCTGATTGCTTATCGTCAACAGTTAGAGCAACTGCAACCGTGGCAGTTTTTCTCAGGGGTAACACTAGCCATTAATAATGATAATACTTTTACTGTTTACTCTGCCTTGATACCTGAATCAGCAGGGATGCTGATGAGCGATATTATTGAGCTATCAGATAATGGGCAAAGTTTTTACCTGGCTGGGCGTCAAGATCGAATCGTAAAAATAGAAGAGAAGCGAGTTTCGCTGACGGAGATAGAACAGCGTCTAACATCACTTCCTGATATTGCTGAAGCAACGGTATTGGTTTTAACCCAAAACGAAAGAGTGAGTATTGCTGCTGTTGTGGTATTGACGGACTATGGCAAGGAGCAACTTTCAACTGCAACAGTGGGTTCTTTTACTCAAAACTTGCGAAGCAGCTTACGGAATTGGCTTGAACCTGTCTCTCTTCCCCGTCGTTTGCGTGTGATTGATGTTATGCCTGTTAATTTGCAAGGAAAGCGAGATTATGCGCTGCTACAGGAGCTGTTTTTATGATGTTCCCTATTGTTATCACTCAAACAATAACAGGCAATCACTGCGCAAATATCAGTCTTGTATTGCCTGCTGAATTACACTGGTTTAGTGGCCATTTTCCCGATTGTCCGATACTGCCTGGTGTGGCACAAATTAATTGGGTTATGCACTACGCAAATCAGTTACTAGGCGAGTTACCGGCGGTGAAGAGTATTGATGTCGTAAAATTTCAGCGACCACTGATGCCGGAGGATCAAGTGATCTTAGTGCTTAATTGGGCGCGAACGGAACATAAGCTGATATTCAAATACCTTATCAATGGGGAAATAACGGCTAGCAGCGGAAAGATTTCCCTATGTCAGTAACCCCTTTTGCACCGTGCCTGGTGATACCTTGTTTCAATCATGGTGGAACCATGGCGGGAGTATTATCGCAGTTGGCTATATATCAACTCCCTTGCCTGATAATCGATGATGGTAGTGATGCTGATACTGCAAACGAGCTGGAGCGTCTGGCGGCGGAATATCCTTGGGTTGTACTGGTAACACACTCTGAAAATAGGGGGAAGGGGAATGCGGTACTGAATGGATTGGCCGTGGCACAAAAATATGGCTATAGCCACGGCTTACAAGTCGATGCTGATGGCCAGCATCATTTGTCGGATATTCCTATCATGTTAGTTGAAGCGGAAAAACATCCTCATTGCCTCATTTCAGGGCGACCGATTTACGATAAATCAGTACCGAAAGCGCGACTTTATGGCCGCTATATCACTCACTTCTGGGTATGGATTGAGACATTATCTCTGTCGCTAAAAGACAGTATGTGCGGTTTTCGTGTCTATCCAGTCGCTGAAACATTGGCTGTAGCTGCCCAGTATTCATTGGGTGTCCGGATGGATTTTGATACCGAAGTAATGGTCAAATTATATTGGCAGGGTACAGAAAGCCGCTTCTTGCCAACAAAGGTTACTTATCCTGAAAATGGTATTTCGCATTTTGATGCGCTACGTGACAATCTGCGTATTTCCTGGATGCATACTCGTTTATTCTTTGGCATGTTGCCACGCATACCTACCTTACTTAAGCGTCATCTGCAAAAGCCCGAAAACCATTGGTCTCAAACTAAAGAACGCAGTGGCTTATGGGGCATGAGGTTGATGCTACGCAGTTACAAGATTCTGGGACGTACGGCTTTCAATCTGATGCTATACCCCGTTATCAGCTATTTTTGGCTCACTGGTCATCGTCAACGCAAAGCTTCAATTCTTTATTTACAGCGGCTAGTGAGTTACGCAAAACAGCAAAATTACCCCTTACCCACATCCTTAAATAGCTTTCGGCATTTCATGCGATTTGGTGAATCCATGCTTGATAAATTGGCTAGTTGGCAAGGGGATTTAGTGGTTGGCAAAGATGTGGTCTTGGTAGGGCGTGAGCGCTGTGAGGCGCAAATAGCCACTCGTCAAGGATCACTCATTTTGGCATCCCATTTAGGGGATATAGAGTCTTGTCGTGCTTTGGCTGAGTTATCTGTTGGCG
Source organism: Yersinia sp. LJYL362 (assembly GCF_048323875.1). NCBI lineage: Bacteria > Pseudomonadati > Pseudomonadota > Gammaproteobacteria > Enterobacterales > Yersiniaceae > Yersinia > Yersinia sp. LJYL362. The sequence continues at coordinate 12,512 of NZ_JBLWEX010000238.1, read as the reverse complement.
TAAAGGTCAATGCATTGGTTTTCACTCACCATGCGGCTCGTTTTAATCAGGTGATGAAGGAAATTAATCCACATGCCCTGATTAACCTTATTCAGGTTACATCGATTGGGCCGGATACAGCCATTTTATTGCGTCAAAAGCTGGATGAAGGGGAATGGGTGGCTATTGTCGGGGATCGTACCTCTGTTAGTCCTTATCAGCGAGACAACCAACCAAGGGTCATTTGGAGCTCGTTTTTAGGACATCCCGCTCCCTTCCCTATTGGGCCTTTTGCTTTGGCTGCTGCACTGCGTTGCCCTGTATTTCTAATGTTTGGTTTAAAACTGTCCAGACAAGCGAAATCGATGGTGGCGTCGGGTGTTATTGGCTCGGAGCGTTCGGCAAGATTACATGTTTGTTTTGAGCCTTTCGCTGATCCGCTGATATTACCGCGAGCGACCCGGCAATCTGCTTTGCAAAACGCCGTGGATAGCTACGCTGCCCGTTTGGAGCATTACTCACTATTAGCCCCACTCGATTGGTTTAATTTTTATGACTTCTGGCATCTAAATGTTGGGAAGCCAAACCAAGGAAATTTGTGAAATGAATTTACCCGATGACCCGCGTTTTGCTACCCGGATAGTCCATAACATCCCTTTCCATGATATCGATCCTATGGGGGTAGTCTGGCACGGCAATTATTTCCGTTATTTTGAAATTGCCCGAGAGGCATTATTGAATCAAATCGATTATGGCTATCGAGAGATGCAGGCTTCAGGCTACGTGTGGCCGATAGTAGACACGCGAGTGAAATACATTGCTCCGCTGGAATTTGAGCAGCGCATTCATATCTGTGCTTCCATCGAAGAATATGAAAATCGCTTACGTATTGGTTACCAGATTTATGATGCCGCCAGCGGCAAGCGCATGACAACGGGATATACCATTCAGGTCGCGGTTAAGGCGTCGACAAAAGAAATGAATTTTGTTTCGCCAGCGGTGCTGTTAGAGAAAATGGGTATCACTCTATGAAATCTATTCTGGCAACCATACTACTTTGCTTAAGTCTCACTACCCATGCAGTGACACTGACATCACTGCAACAGCGGTTTGGGGAACAACCGGTACTGCGTGCCGAATTTGAACAGCAACGCAGCATAAGTGGTATGGATAAACCTTTAAAATCAAGTGGTAGCCTACTTATCTCTCGTGAGAAAGGGCTTTGGTGGTCACAGCAGAAACCTTTTGTTCTGACGCTATTGTTAGATGACAAGCGGATGGTGCAAACCATGGACGGCCAGCCTTCACAAGTGATTACTGCGGACAGTAATCCTCAAATGTTCCAGTTTAATCACTTATTAACTGCATTGTTCCATGCTGATACATCAGTTCTGGAGCAAAACTTCACGTTAACCTTTACCGATAGTGGCCAAGATCGTTGGGTATTAGTACTGACTCCGAAAACGACACCATTGGATAAGTTATTTAAATCCATCACTTTGCATGGTCAATATTTTCTGGAAACGATTGATATAGAAGATATGCAGGGAGATGGAACTCATATCCGTTTTTTCAACCAATTAACTGAGCCTAAGACACTGAGCCATGCCGAACAGCAGCTTTTTGCGCACTGATTGCCATCGAAAACTGGCTATCGGCTGGTTACTTGTCTGCCTGCTATTGCTGGCAACATTGCTTTGGTTAATCCCCCGTAGTCAGATTAATAGCAGTGTTCTGGCGTTGTTGCCGAAACAAGAGCTGGCAGGTGTTCCAGCTGAGCTGACTGAGGGGTTTAACCAACGCCTTGACCGCCAATTAGTATGGTTGGTCAGCCCTGAGAATGACACACTAGCCCCGGTGAACTGGTGGTTAAAGCAGTTACAAAAAATGCCAGCGCTACATCAAGTCAGTGGTGAAATGACTGCTCAGCGGCAACAGGAATGGGGTGTTTTTTTCTTTCAGCACCGTAATGTATTGCTGGATGATGCGACCCGCCTGCGTTTAAGCCATGGCGGCGATGCTCAAGCGCAATGGATACTTGGGCAAACTTATTCGGCATTTGCCGGGGTGAGTGGTAAAGAATTAAAGCATGACCCCTTGCTGCTGGTCCGTGGTTCACAGCTTGCACAACAACAAAATAGCGGCACATTAAGCTTAAATAAGGGCTGGCTAGTGGCTAAAGATAGTCATGGCCGCCAATGGTATTTGATTCACGGAGAATTACGCGCTTCATCTTATGATATGGCCAGCACGCGCAGCACTGTTGATTCATTGGCTGAGTTAAAGCAACAACTTCAGCAACGTTGGCCTGGCACTGAAGTGTTGGAACGAGGCACTATTTTTTACAGTAATTACGCCAGTCAGCAGGCCGAAAGTGATATTTCGACCATTGGTTTGATATCGGTCGCCGGAGTATTCCTGCTGATCCTTCTCATGTTTAAATCATTATTGCCACTAGGCTTATGCCTTCTCTCGATAACCATCGGTGCATTAGCAGGAGCGGTTGCCACATTACTTATCTTTGGCGAAGTCCATGTTATGACTCTGGTATTGAGTGCCAGTATCATCGGTATTTCAGCGGATTATACCCTTTACTATTTGACTGACCGTATGGCGCATGGCGGTCAGACGACACCGCTTGCGAGTTTGACGAAACTGTTCCCAGCACTGTCAATGGCACTATTGACCACTGTGATAGCTTATCTGATTTTACTCATTGCACCTTTCCCCGGATTACAGCAATTGGCTGTTTTTGCTTCCGCAGGGCTGACCGCTGCTTGTATCACAGTGATGTGCTGGTATCCGATATTAGCTAAACGTTTACCGGTTCGTCCGGTACCGAGCTTAAAACTGATTCATCTGTGGTTAAAGAGTTGGCAATGTAATCGAGTACTGCGACTGGGTTTACCTATCTTGATTATTATTTTTACTATCATTGGGTTAGCTACATTGCAAGTGAATGATGATATCAGTGAATTGCAGGCAATGCCGGCTGAGTTCCAACAGCAGGAACAGCGTATTGCTGCACTTACAGGGCAACACAGTGACCAAAAATGGTTTGTTGTTTATGGTGATAATGCTGAACAGGCATTACAACGCTTAGAGCAATTTTCTCCTTATCTGTCACAGGCTAAAAAAGCAGGATGGATTGAAAATTATCGGGTATTGCCATTGCCTTCACTACTTAGACAACAACAAAATATTGCACTGCTTAAGCAAACAACCCCAACAATTATCGAAAAACTGCAACAGGCTGGTATGAGTGTTTCTTTGCCTGAATCGCCTGCGGAGGGGAGCTCGACAGTGTGGGTGACTCCACCTCAATGGCTTGACTCTGTGGTGAGCGAAGGGTGGCGATTACTTTGGCTCTCATTACCGGATGGGCGAACAGCGATGCTGCTTCCTGTAAGTGGTGTCACTAATCCTGGCGCGTTACAGCAGTTGGCCAAATCAGTACAAGGAGTGACCTGGGTTGACAGGAAAACTGAATTCAACACGCTATTCTCTGTTTATCGTGCTTATTTATCATGGCTGTTATTGATTGCGGTGGTTGTTATTGCCGTGGTCTATTGTTGGCGATTCGGCTTCAGTCGTGGCTTGTATTGTGTCACTCCCACGATACTGTCATTGGGAATGGGGCTGGCAGTGCTTTCTGTCACAGGCCATTCATTGAATCTCTTCTCTTTATTAGCATTGATATTGGTGTTGGGTATTGGCATCAATTATACCTTGTTCTTCACCAACCCTCGTGGAACGCCAAGTACATCAATGTTTGCCATTTTTATGGCTGTATTCACTACTCAATTGACCTTTGGCATGTTGGTATTTAGTCATACCCAAGCCATCAGTAGTTTTGGCATTGTGCTGAGCAGTGGTGTATTTACCGCCTTTTTATTAGCGCCTTTAGCGCTACCCAAGCCAAAAGGAGAGCGTCCGTGTTCGATAAACGGAGTGGGATATTAGTTGTTTTAGCGTTGTTGATTGTGGGGTGTGTAAGCTCACCGGACCAAACACAGCCTAAAGCCTGGCTTAAACCGGGAGTGAGGGTAGATTTACCACCACCGATGATAGCTGAGCCCATTGATCAGCAGCAGCTATTGACTGCAACAGCACAGGGAAAACAGCAGTCATTATTAGTGCTCCTCCACGCAGATGGGCAGCGCTTAACCTTGGTTGGGCTGTCCCCTCTGGGTATCCGCTTATTTAAAGTTGCCTATGACAAGCAGGGGATTCATTTAGAACAAACAATAAAAATTGTTGGATTACCCCCTGCTAATCAGGTTCTTGCCGATATTATGTTGAGCTATTGGCCCGTTGCATCGTGGCTTGCGTTATTACCTGCAAATTGGCGGCTGGTGGATGAGGGAGATAAACGCAGGCTATACGATGATAAGGGGCAGGTAGTGACAGAGATTAGCTACCAAATGTCAGGCGGTATCCGTAAGCCAATAGCTATCGAGCAGTTTGTGTTTCACTATCGTATTACTATCCAAAATGTGGAGGGCTAGCGGCGATGGTCTATTTTTCCGCCGTCGGGATGGTCAATGCCCTGGGGTATTCGTTATCTGAAGTGAAGGATAACCTTTGTGCCGGACTGGCCCCTGGAATGGCCCCCCGGCCGGGTTGGCTCTTGGATGATTCACCTATTTGGTTGGGAGCGGTTGATGCTGAGTTACCCGCATTACCGGAACAACTCGCGCCACACAATAGCCGTAACAACCGCCTATTGATGGCTGCCTTGTTGCAAATTCAACCTGAAATTACCGCATGTATCGCCCGCTATGGTGCATCACGAGTTGCCGTGATTATGGGAACCAGCACTTCCGGTATTTTCGAAGGGGAACAGGCGGTCAGGGAATATCAACCCGGTTCTGGTGAGTTTCCTGCGGGATACCATTACCAACAGCAAGAGTTAGGTGATCCCAGCATCTTCCTCACACGCTATTTAGGTTTAACTGGCCCGAGTTATACCGTCTCGACGGCTTGTTCTTCCAGCGTGCGGGCAATTATTAGTGGTAAGCGCCTAATAGAATCAGGAATGGTCGATGCAGCGATAGTTGGTGGTGCGGATAGCTTGTGCCGTATGCCCATCAACGGTTTTCACAGTCTTGAATCATTGTCTGCTGAGCGCTGTATTCCATTTGCGGCAGAACGTAAAGGGATCAATGTTGGTGAGGCGGCAGCATTAATCTTATTATCACGTGAACCTTCCCCTGTAGCACTATTGGGTGTAGGGGAGTCCTCGGATGCCTGGCATATGTCTGCTCCTCATCCTGAAGGGCGCGGGGCGGAACAGGCCATCAAAATGGCATTAACTCAGGCTGGGTTGCAGCCCGCGGGTGTCGGGTACATTAATCTGCATGGGACGGCGACTCGCTTAAATGATCAGGTTGAAGCACAGGTCGTAAATCGGGTATTTGGTCATCAGACACCCTGTAGTTCAACCAAGCATCTTACCGGACATACTTTGGGAGCCGCAGGGGCAACTGAGGCCGCACTAAGTTGGCTGATGCTAAGCCATTCCTTGCCGCTACCAATACAAGATTTTTCTCAAAGATCCCGGGATACAACTTTGGCCGAGATTAATTTGGTCACTGGGCCAGCAATGCTCAAGACTCCGGTTATTTTGTCTAACTCATTCGCTTTTGGTGGTAACAACGCGTGTTTGATATTAGGGGCTGGCAGATGATGCATTCTGCTGAGTACTACTTACCACACCAATCACCTATGGTGATGTTAGATAAAGTTTATGTTGTAGAGGAGAGCAATGCCGAGTGTCGCGTTACTGTTTCTCAAGATAGCGTCCTCGCCCCCTTCCTTGATACGCATGGTTGTCTACCCAACTGGTTTGCTATCGAATTAATGGCGCAAACTATTGGCGTCTGGCGTGGCTGGCACGGTTTGCAACAAGCAGTGCCACCGACTATCGGGATGTTGTTGGGGGGGCGGGCCATCAGTTGTGAGCTTGCCGTATTCCCGGCTGGCAGTGAGCTTCAGGTCTGTGTTCATTTAATCTTACAAGATGAAAAAATTGGCAGTTTTGAGTGCAGTATCAGCATTGCAGGAAAGCAGGTCGCTTGCGGCAGGTTAAATACTTATCAGCCTGATGCCGAAGAAATAAAAAAACTTACATTGGGGAATGGTGCATGAAGCGTTCTGTTTTAGTCACTGGGGCTAGTAAAGGGATAGGGCGAGCTATTGCTCTTCGTCTGGCTGCAGATGGTTTTTTAGTAGTAGTGCATTATCACCGAGATGTTGCTGGTGCTGAGGCGACTCTGGCGCAGATTATTGATGCTGGTGGTGAAGGGCGCTTGATTTGTTTTGATATTAGTGCCAGGCAACAGTGCAAAGATGTTCTGGAGCAAGATATCGCGACTTATGGTGGCTACTACGGCGTAGTAAACAATGCCGGTATCACCCGCGATGGCGCTTTCCCTGCACTAACAGAAGAGGATTGGGATGGTGTTATTCATACCAATCTGGACAGTTTCTACAACGTCCTACATCCCTGTGTGATGCCCATGATCGGTTTACGTAAAGGCGGGCGAATTATTGCGCTTTCCTCAGTTTCGGGTGTGGTCGGGAATCGCGGTCAGGTGAATTACAGCGCGGCTAAAGCCGGAATTATCGGGGCTTGCAAAGCTCTGGCTCTGGAGTTGGCGAAACGCAAAATTACCGTGAATTGTATTGCCCCAGGATTGATTGATACCGGCATGATCAATATGGAGCCAATAGCTCTGGAAGAAGCAATGCGCATGATCCCCCTTAAACGGATGGGAGAGGCTGAAGAAGTGGCTGGATTAGCCAGCTATCTGATGTCAGATATTGCCGGGTACGTTACTCGTCAGGTGATTTCAATCAATGGAGGAATGGTATGAGCAGCAGGATGGTTGCCACCAATCGAGTTGTGATTACTGGCATGAGTGGCGTTACCGCCTTTGGTAACAGTTGGGCTGATATCTCGGCACGTATTTATGCGGGCGAAAACGCGGTGCAGTATATGCCGCAGTGGGAGGAATATCAGGGGCTGAATACGCATTTAGGCGCGCCGATTAATGATTTTGTCATACCGGAGCACTACACCCGCAAGCGGATTCGCTCAATGGGGCGGGTATCGCTGTTGGCGACCCGAGCGACTGAGCTGGCGTTGGAGCAAGCGGGGCTGATCGGGGAAGACGTGCTAACCAATGGTGATACGGGAATTGCCTATGGATCCTCAACGGGCAGCACCAAGCCGGTCAGTGAATTTGCCACCATGCTGACTGAAAAGCATACCAATAACATTACCGGTACGACCTATGTACAAATGATGCCCCATACCGCTGCGGTCAATACCGGGTTATTTTTTGGCTTGCGTGGGCGAGTTATACCTACCTCAAGTGCTTGTACTTCCGGTAGTCAGGCAATCGGGTATGCCTATGAGGCTATTCGTCATGGTTACCAAAAGGTAATGGTAGCGGGCGGAGCAGAGGAACTGTGTCCTTCTGAAGCGGCAGTGTTTGATACATTGTTTGCGACTAGCCAGCTAAATGATTCGCCAAAATTATCGCCAAGACCTTTTGATCGTCAGCGCGATGGTTTGGTTATAGGTGAAGGCGCCGGCACTCTGATTTTGGAAGAATTGGAACATGCACAAGCACGTGGTGCCACTATTTATGGTGAAATCATGGGTTTTTACACTAACTGCGATGCCAGTCATATTACTCAGCCGCAAAAAGAAACCATGCAAATTTGTATTGAAAAAGCCTTGCTGAGTGCGGGGCTGGCAGCTGCTGATATCGGGTATATCAGTGCTCATGGTACGGCGACTGAGCGCGGGGATATTGCAGAAAGTCAGGCTACGGCTACTGTTTTTGGTAATCGGACGCCAATTTCATCTCTGAAAAGTTATTTCGGCCATACCTTGGGAGCCTGCGGCGCTCTTGAAGCCTGGATGAGTCTGGAAATGATGAGGGCTGGGCGCTTTGCCCCCACCATTAATCTAACAGACCCAGACCCTGCCTGCGGCGATCTGGATTATCTGATGGGGGAAGGGCGCTATATTGATACTGAATTCTTCCAAACCAATAACTTTGCCTTTGGTGGCATCAATACATCATTGGTGATCCGTCGCTGGCCATAGTCATCATTAATTTCCTCATTGTTGATTTTTTATCAAAAGTATTGTGTTGAATGTGGCATTTTTTGGCAATAAAACTCTTGGCATAATCACTTCAGATTTTCACCGGGAAGCTGAGTTACTTGCTTCCCGGTGGCAGCCAGATTTTTACGCCAATGGTTTTTTTGCCCGACAGCATATTAACCAGGATACAAATCAACTCGCTTTAAAATGAGGAATTACAATGAGCGTACCTGCATTCGGTTTAGGAACTTTTCGACTACAAGATCAAGTTGTTATTGATTCAGTGAGCCAGGCATTAACATTGGGCTATCGTGCAATCGATACAGCGCAGATATATGAAAATGAGGCCGCAGTTGGTCAGGCTATCGTAGAAAGCGGTGTTAAACGTGACGAACTATTCATCACCACTAAGATCTGGATTGCGAATTTAGCGCAAGGGAAATTAATTCCCAGCCTGGAAGAGAGTTTGCAGAAGCTGAAAACCGATTATGTGGATCTGACATTAATTCACTGGCCATCGCCAAATGATGAAGTGCCTGTTGCTGAATTTATGGCTGAGTTGATGAAAGCCAAAGAGTTGGGATTAACCCGTCAGATTGGTATCTCTAACTTCACTATTGATTTAATGAAGCAGGCTATAGCTGCGGTAGGCGCCAAGGCCATAGCGACGAACCAAATCGAGTTGTCTCCATTGCTGCAAAACCGCAAGGTTGTTGAGTTTGCTCAGCAAAATGATATTGCTATCACTTCTTATATGACGCTGGCTTATGGCAAGGCATTAGAAGAGCCAGTTATCAAGAAAATTGCAGAGCAGCACGGTGCGACACCTGCGCAGGTCATTTTAAGCTGGGCGATGCAATTGGGTTACAGTGTTATTCCTTCATCAACCAAAGTGGCTAATTTGGCCAGCAATCTGTTGGCTCAGGATTTACAGCTGAACGCAGAAGATATGGCGCTGATCGCCACACTAGATCGTGACGAACGGCTGGTAAGCCCTGATGGTTTAGCACCAAAGTGGGATTAACTTTAGATTAAGTACTGACGAAGCCGCCTCGCTTGAGGTGGTTTCTATTTTGTCGGATTCGCCGATATTAGACGTTCATTGATAAAGTCAATAAAACAGCGTAGCCGATTACTGACAGCCTGGTCACTGTAATACACAGCATTGATCGGCATTGCGACAGGCAAAGTGTGTTCTTGTAATATCGGTACCAAATCCCCACGTTGCAGATCCTGCTGGACCATAAAATCTGACAGGCAGGCAATACCATTACCTTCAAGGCACAGGCGGCGTTGCGTCTCTCCATTATTGGATGCCAGATCTGACTTAATCTCATAAAGTTGCCCATCAGCACCTGCCAGAGGCCAGCGGTTTAATATGGGTAAGTCATTAAATCCCAAACATAAATGATGCTCTAAATCTGCGGCAGTTTGCGGCGTGCCATATTGCTTCAAGTAGGCTGGTGAGGCGAGAATATGGCGATAACTGGTCATCAGTTTTCTGGCTCGCAACGTTGAGTCTTGTAATGTCCCCACCCTGATTGCGATATCCACTTTGCGCTCGATAAGATTGATGAATGTTTCAGACGAAACTAGCGATAAAGTCACCAAAGGGTAGCGCTGACGAAACTCAGCCATCAATGGCGCGATAATATGTAGTACCACTGGGGTAGCGGCATCAATACGAAGTAATCCTTTAGGATTCAACTGATTATCCAGAATTTCATTTTCTGCCGTCGCCATTTCTCGCAAAATATTTTGTACCCTCCGAAAATAGTGTTCACCTTCCTGGGTCAGGCTGATCTGCCGCGTAGTGCGATTGAGCAAAGTGACACCCAACTTATTCTCAAGCTTCTTTACTGTTCGGCTCACTACCGAATTTGCTTGTTCGAGTTGTTCTGCCGCACGGCTGAAACTGCCACATTCCACCACAGTAACAAAAGTAATCAGTTCATCTGAGTTTGCTTTCATTGTTGCTACTCCAGCAAAAATATTTTGATATTTTGAGCATTTTTGTCATTTAAACATAGGTCCATAATAGCCGCTATCAAATTGAGCTGTTTTCCATCACTGTTTTCTGGAGTTGATAATGCCACTCGCTTTACTGGCACTGACCATCAGTGCATTTGCTATTGGTACCACAGAGTTTGTTATTGTCGGGCTGGTACCGACGATCGCCGAACAACTGGGTGTTTCTGTCCCGTCGGCGGGGTTATTGGTTTCAATTTATGCATTGGGGGTAGCTATTGGTGCTCCGGTGCTGACTGCATTAACAGGGCGAATCCCTCGAAAATTGCTATTGATTGGTCTCATGGTTTTGTTCACGTTAGGTAACTTATTAGCGTGGCAATCACCAGGTTATGAATCATTAGTTGTCGCCCGTCTATTAACCGGTTTGGCGCACGGGGTCTTTTTCTCAATCGGCTCAACTATCGCAACCAGCCTGGTACCTAAAGAGAAAGCGGCCTCAGCTATTGCCATTATGTTTGGCGGCTTGACAGTGGCGCTGGTGACAGGGGTTCCATTAGGAACATTTATTGGGCAGCATTTTGGCTGGCGGGAAACGTTCCTCGCCGTATCACTGATTGGTGTTGTTGCCATTATTGCCAGTGCTATTTTGGTGCCAAATAATATTCCCAATAAAGCTTCAGCCAGTATCAAGCAGCAATTGCAGGTACTCACTCACCCACGTTTATTGCTGATTTACGGTATTACTGCATTAGGATATGGCGGTTTCTTTACCATGTTTACTTTCCTGGCCCCCGTTATGCAAGAGTTGGCAGGGTTCTCGGCTGCTGCGGTAAGCTGGATTTTGCTGGCGTACGGAATATCTGTTGCGATTGGTAATATTTGGGGTGGAAAACTGGCTGATCGCCATGGTGCTGTGCCTGCTTTGAGCTTTATCTTTACTGCATTGGCTAGTCTGTTATTTGTTTTCCAGTTCAGTGCCAACCACAGTGTCGCGGCATTGATTACATTACTGATTATGGGGATTTTTGCCTTTGGCAATGTCCCTGGTTTACAGGTTTATGTGGTGCAAAAGGCAGAGGAATATACACCAAATGCTGTTGATGTCGCCTCTGGTTTGAATATTGCAGCATTTAACGTAGGAATTGCCTTAGGGTCAATTCTTGGGGGGCAGGCAGTGACTCGCGTGGGTTTAGCCCAGACCCCATGGATTGGCGGAATAATTGTTGTTGCTGCATTACTTTTGGTGAGGTTAAGCGGCAAACTGGATAAGAAACACTCAAGTCAGGTGGTTATCAGTTAACGCCACTTTCAGATTTTCGTTTTTAGCCCGCATATAGATTGTGGGCTTTTTTGTTCATAGAGGCCTTATTAGTGCATTATGAATAACATAGATTGAATCTATCCCTGAGTATCCCAATATCAAAAAGACAACATGGGCAAAAGACATTACTGACCGGAACATCTGAGCGTATAATCAGTGAACTACCAACTGCGGTTATCTTACAAACCAGAGTGATTTCGAATAAGGAATAGGCCATTAAAGTGCCGAAACGAACATATGCAATGCGGTATGTTGCAGGTCAACCGGTTGAACAGATTTTCCCTGGCTCTGCTAAACAATTAGGGCAAGGGTTACCGCCAGGCGCACCATTGCCGACAACTGAATTTCTGCGTGTGATGGTGTGGAATATCTTTAAGCAGCAGCGGGCGCAATGGCTATCTGTACTTAAAGAATTCGGACGTGATGCTCAACTGATACTACTGCAAGAAGCACAAACAACACCCGAGTTGGTGAGGTTTGCTACGTCTCATTATCAGGCGGCTGATCAGGTTCCTGCGTTTGCATTGCCTCAACACCCCTCAGGCGTGATGACATTAGCGGCCACCCACCCAGTCTACTGCTGCCCATTGAGAGAACGGGAGCCGCTGCTGCGCTTGTCTAAGTCGGCGTTAATTACTGTTTATCCTATTCATGATGGCCGCTTATTGATGGTTGTGAACATTCACGCAGTGAATTTTAGTCTGGGTGTTGATGTTTACAGTAAACAGTTAGAGCCGATTGGTGAACAAATTGCGATGCACCGTGGCCCGGTTATTTTAGCGGGAGATTTCAATGCATGGAGTCGCCAACGGGTTAATGCTTTACAGCGTTTTGCCCAAGGTATGGGTCTGGAAGAAGTTGAGTTTAGTACCGATAATCGCAGCCGTGCTTTTGGCAGACCTCTCGATTTCGTGTTTTATCGCGGCCTGACTCTGGCTGATGCCTCAGTATTGGTGACACGAGCCTCGGATCACAATCCACTTCTGGTTGAGTTCCAGCCATAAAAAAAGCACCCCGAAGGGTGCTTTTTAACAGCGTTAATAGCGATTCTGACTTTATGCGTCCGGGGTTGATTTGCCGTTAACGAACAGCGTCAATTTCAAACCTGGCAGCAATTTA
>NZ_JBLWEX010000237.1:0-20199 GCF_048323875.1 Yersinia sp. LJYL362 | reverse complement strand
ACAGCGAACGGCATTCAAATCACTTCTGGATTGGCAGATGGTGAGCAAATTGTCGCAGCTGGCACCGGTGAGCTTCGCCCTAATCAAGTTGTTCGGGCTTGGGTACGTGAGCGGGGTCTCTAATGAAGCTGCTTGATAATTATATCAATAATAGTACCCGTATCTGGTTAACGATTCTGTTGCTGGGTGTTGGGGGTATTATTGCCTATCTCAATATAGGCAGGCTGGAAGACCCGGCCTTTACCATCAAAACGGCAGTCGTGGTCACCCGCTATGATGGCGCGTCGGCACAACAGGTTGAAGAAGAAGTCACGTTACCGCTGGAGAATGCCATTCAGGAACTCTCTTATGTCGATGATGTCACTTCCATTTCCAGTGCGGGCTTATCGCAAATTACTATCAATATTCGTGCGCAATATGGGGCGAATGAGTTACCGCAAATCTGGGATGAATTGCGGCGTAAGATAAATGATAACAGTGTGCGGTTACCACCGGGTGCCAGTGCGCCGATGGTCAACGACGACTTCGGCGATGTGTATGGTTTCTTCTTCTCACTCACCGGCGATGGCTACAGTAATCAGGATTTACGCAACTTTGCCGAGCAATTACGGCGTGAGTTGGTACTGGTGCCGGGGGTTGGTAAAGTGGGGATTGTCGGTATCTTGCCTGAAGAAGTTCAGGTGGAGATTTCTCGCGCCCAGATGACCGCCGCAGGTATTACACCACAACAGTTATCCGACTTACTTGCTCGTCAGAATGTGGTGTCCGATGCCGGCCAACTACAGGTGGGTAGTGAGTCAATTCGCTTGCACCCAACCGGAGAATTCCAGAGTGTGCAAGAGCTGGGGAACTTACTGGTCAGCCAACCCGGTAGCCCAAAAAGCGTTTACTTACGTGACATCGCGACAGTGACACAAGGTTTTGGTCATTCACCTACCAATATTTACCGCGCTAATGGTAAACCTGCATTGGCGCTGGGGATCTCATTCGCCCCGAACGTCAACGTGGTGAATGTGGGTAATGCCATTAAAGCTCGACTGGCGCAGTTGGAAGGTGAACGCCCGTCAGGCATGCATATCAATGTGTTTTATGATCAGTCCCATGAAGTTGAGGGGGCGGTCAACGGCTTTATTCTTAACTTCCTGCTGGCACTGCTCATTGTTGTTGTCACGCTACTTATCTTTATGGGGGTACGCAGCGGTGTGGTGATTGCCATCTCGCTGGCACTGAACGTACTTGGCACTTTGCTCATTATGTGGCTGTTTAATATCGAGCTACAGCGAGTGTCGCTAGGGGCGCTAATTATCGCGCTAAGTATGTTGGTGGATAACGCTATTGTAGTGGTGGAAGGGATTGTGGTGGGCCGCCAGCGCGGCGAAAGTCTCTCTACGGCGATCGGCAATGTCGTGAAGCGCTCGATGATGCCGCTGTTAGGCGCGACAGTGATTGCCATTTTGGCCTTTGCCCCGATTGGCCTGTCCAACGATGCAACTGGTGAATATTGTAAATCGCTATTCCAAGTGTTGTTAATCTCGCTGATGTTGAGCTGGATTACCGCACTGACGTTGACACCGGTGTTTTCTAAGTGGGCATTTCAGAACCAAAAGCCTGCGAAGGTGGATGAGGATAAACCGGCTAAGCAACCTTATGATGGCTGGTTGTTCCGCTATTATCGGGTGGTATTGAATAAATTACTGCAATACCGAGCGGTCACTTTGGTCCTGTTGGCGGCGATGCTAGTGGCATCGGTAGTGGGCTTTGGTAACGTTCGCCAGAGCTTCTTCCCACCGTCTAACACACCTATCTTCTTTGTTGATATTTGGCTGCCGTATGGCACAGATATCGGTTATACCGAAGGAGTGGCGGATAAGGTTGAGCAGTACATCAAGCAGCAAAAAGGGGTGGCTGACACCATGGCGACAATCGGTCAGGGCGCGATGCGCTTTATGCTGACTTATAACGCCCAGCGTCATTATCCTAACTATGCGCAGGTGATGGTTCGAACCGAGCAGCTAGACCAAATACCGGGTTTGATTGATGAAATTGAAGCCTACATGCATGACGAATACCCGCAAGTTGATGCGCAGATAAAACGTATCATGTTCGGGCCGTCAAACAACAGCTCGATTGAAGCCCGCTTTATTGGCCCTGATCCCGAGGTGCTGCGTTCTTTGGCCGCTCAGGCGGAAAAAGCGATCATTGCCGATCCGATGGCTGATGGTGCAAGGCATGACTGGCAAGATCGTAGCAAAATGATCCGACCTCAATTCTCTGATTATCTGGGCCGCGAGCTGGGTGTGGATAAACGCGAGGTTGATGGCACCTTGCGCATGAGCTTTGGTGGCTTGCCGGTTGGCTTATACCGCGATGGGACGCGCCTGATGCCGATTGTGTTGCGCACACCGGATTCCGAGCGGCTCAATGCTGAACGACTCAATGATGTGATGGTCTGGAGTCAGGCACGCCAAGCCTTTATCCCGATCGATAACGTCGTGACCAGTTTTGAGACCGAGTGGGAAGATCCACTTATCATGCGGCTGGATCGCAAACGGACATTGACGGTGCAAACTGATCCAACTCAGCAAGGAGGCGAAACCTCAGCTGAGTTATTACAGCGCATCAAGCCAGGGGTTGAGTCTATTCAATTGCCGCGCGGCTATGAACTTGAATGGGGCGGTGACTACGAAAGTACCAAAGAAGCACAACGGGGTATTTTCATCAGTTTGCCGATAGCATTCCTGATTATGTTTGTGGTGACCGTCTTGATGTTTAGCTCTGTGCGTAACGCGCTGGCTATTTGGCTGACGGTGCCATTAGCACTGATTGGTGTGACCGTAGGCTTCTTGCTCACCGGTATTCCATTTGGTTTTATGGCCTTACTGGGGCTATTGAGTCTGAGTGGGATGTTGATACGTAACGGCATTGTGTTGGTGGAAGAAATTGGCCTCCAGCGGCAGGAAAAACCGCTGCGTGATGCCATTATTGATGCTTCCACTGCGCGTTTGCGCCCTATCATGTTAACTGCATTTACCACGGTCTTGGGTCTGGCCCCGTTGCTCAGCGATGCTTTCTTCCAGAGTATGGCGGTGGTGATTATGTTCGGTCTGGGCTTTGCAACCGTACTGACCCTACTGGTGTTGCCAGTGATATATAGCTGTATGAATCCGGAACCAAAAGAAAAGGCGCATGATGAGCCTGTTAGTGAATAACTGAGAGCCTCGTGTCTGAAATAACTTAAACAGCTCCATTCTTGGGGCTGTTTTTTTGTCTTATATCAAACGATATTGATTCATCTTGATGCTCATAAAGCATTCTGTGCACTACCTCTCTTCCTGCCCCTCACCCTTCACTCATTCGTTTCATTATGAAACATCATTAACCTAACGCAGTTTCATTTTGGAACGTTTTAACTGTCGATTCTCAGCCTGTTTTTTGCGCTTATAGTGGTTCCAGTTTCATCAAATTGACCCTAAAAAAAGATTCATTCTTACGTTCTCTCTTACGCTATAGGAGCAAGGTATGCTGAAAGTCATTCAATCTCCGTCTAAATATATTCAAGGTGCCAATGCACTACAATCCATTGGCGAATTTGCTAAGTTACTGGCTAATAACTACTTTATTATTGCTGATGATTTTGTGATGAAGCTAACGGCGGATGCTGTTGGTACCAGCCTGCAAGGCAGTGAGCTGGAAAATCATTTTAGCCGCTTTAACGGTGAATGTTCCCGCCACGAAATTGAGCGCTTAACAGTTGAACTGAAAAAACATAAATGTAATGGAGTGATTGGTATCGGTGGCGGTAAAACCCTCGATACAGCTAAAGCGATTGCTCACTATCAACATATCCCAGTGATTGTGGTACCGACTATCGCTTCTACCGATGCGCCAACCAGTGCTCTGTCAGTGATTTATACCGAACAGGGTGAGTTCGCCGAATATCTGATTTATCCAAAAAATCCAGACATCGTGCTGATGGACACCGCGATTATTGCCAAAGCGCCGGTACGCTTGCTTATCTCCGGTATGGGCGATGCGCTTTCTACTTACTTTGAAGCTCAGGCCTGTTTTGATGCCAAGGCCATCAGTATGGCGGGCGGTGCATCGACATTAGCCGCCGTCACTCTGGCTCGTTTGTGTTACGAAACCCTGTTGGCAGAAGGCTACAAAGCCAAACTGGCTGTCGAAGCAGGGGTTGTTACCGAAGCCGTGGAGCGCATCATCGAAGCCAATACTTATCTGAGTGGTATTGGTTTTGAAAGTAGTGGCCTGGCGGCAGCTCACGCCATTCATAATGGCTTCACTGTATTGGAAGAGTGTCATCACCTGTACCACGGTGAAAAAGTCGCTTTCGGCACCCTGACACAGCTGGTGTTACAGAATAGCAGTATGGAAGAGATCGAAACGGTACTCTCATTCTGCCAACAATTAGGTTTACCAATCACATTGGCCAAAATGGGTGTTTCACAGGATATCGAACGCAAAATTCGTGCGGTAGCTGAGGCCAGCTGTGCTGAGGGTGAAACTATTCACAATATGCCGTTTGCCGTCACAGCAGACAGTGTGTATGCCGCTATTATTGTGGCTGACCGTTTAGGCCAGGCTTTCCTCAATTAAGTGATTCGACTGACAAGTTAACTGACTGAGTATGCCGGTGCCCCTCATCATCGGCTGCTCTCTTTCCCAGGCATTCCCGTTCGCGGAGCATAAAATGAAAAAATTAATTAACAGCGTTGAGAGTGTATTGCAGGAACAAATTAAGGGGCTGGTAGAGGCCCATCCTGAGCTGGTATTGCATCAGGAGCCCGTTTTTGTCACCCGCAGAGATGCGCCAGTGAAAGGAAAAGTCGCGCTGATGTCAGGTGGTGGCAGTGGCCATGAACCTATGCATTGCGGGTTTATCGGGGAAGGCATGTTGGATGGGGCTTGCCCTGGTGAGATTTTTACTTCACCCACCCCAGACCAAATGTATGAATGCGGTCAAGCCATAGATGGTGGCGAAGGCGTGCTGATGCTGATTAAAAACTACACTGGCGACATTCTTAATTTTGAAACGGCGGCAGAACTGCTGCATGGCGATGGTACCGCAGTGGCAACACTGGTGATTGACGACGATGTCGCCGTGAAAGACAGCTTGTATACCGCTGGGCGGCGGGGTGTAGCCAACACCGTTATTATTGAAAAGTTACTCGGTGCGGCTGCGGTTCGTGGTGATTCATTGGATGAATGCGTAGCACTTGGCCAGAAAATCAACAATCAAGGGCATTCTATTGGTATCGCGCTGGGGGCTTGTACTGTGCCAGCCGCGGGTAAACCGTCCTTTACCCTAGCTGAAAACGAGATGGAATTTGGCGTAGGGATCCACGGTGAGCCCGGCATTGAACGGCGGCCATTTACCTCGTTGAATGATACGGTGGGTGCGATGTTCGATACCTTGATTGAACACGGTCACTATAAGCGCAAACTGCGTCATTGGGACAGAAAAGCCGGCGACTGGTGCGAAACAGAACAAAGTAAGCAGCCATTGGCGAAAGGCGATCGAGTCATTGCTCTGGTCAATAACTTGGGGGCGACACCTCTGTCAGAATTGTATGGTGTCTGGCATCGTTTGGCCGCTTGCTGCGCTGAATTCGGTTTGACCGTCGAGCGCAAACTGATCGGCTCTTATTGCACCTCACTGGATATGCAGGGTATGTCCATCACACTGTTGAAAGTTGATGATGAGCTGTTGTCACTGTGGGATGCGCCGGTCAATACCCCTGCGCTGGTTAAAAAATAATGCATCAGGAGAAAGCTATGGGACTTACCAAACAACAAATTGTCAGTTGGTTACAGCTCTGCGCTGAGGTGTTCAGTGAACAGCGGGATTTCCTGACACAGTTGGATACCGAAATTGGTGACGGCGACCACGGCCTGAATATGAATCGCGGCTTTAATAAAGTGGTCGAAAAACTGCCCTCTTTTGCGGATAAAGACATAGGTTTTATCCTGAAAAATACCGGCATGACCCTGCTTTCAAGTGTTGGTGGTGCCAGTGGCCCCTTATTCGGAACCTTCTTTATTCGTGCGGCACAAAGTACCAATGCCAAACAGAGCCTGGATCTGCCAGCAGTCTGTCAGATGTTTAAAGATGGCGTCGAAGGGGTGGTGATGCGTGGCAAGGCTGAGCCGGGCGATAAAACCATGTGTGATGTTTGGTGGGCTGTCGTGGCACAGCTTGAACAGGCAAACCAGCAGGGCGTGCCACTGGTGGATGCTTTGCAGCAAAGTGTCGAACGTGCACAGCTTGCATTGGCGGGAACTATCACCATGCAGGCCCGCAAAGGCCGCGCCAGTTATCTTGGCGAGCGCAGCATTGGCCATCAAGACCCTGGGGCGACATCGGCGATGTTGATGATGCAGGCTCTATGGCAGGTTGCCAGCCACTAATATGGCCCAACCGATAAGGTAATCAGGAGGAAAGATGGTCAATCTCGTTGTAGTTTCTCATAGCGCGCTGCTGGCTCAGGGTGTGGCCGAACTGGCACAGCAAATGACACAAGGGGGCTGCCAGTTGGCGGTGGCCGCCGGTGTAGACGACGTGGATCATCCTATTGGCACGGATGCCATCAAAGTGATGGAAGCCATTGAATCGGTTTACTCCCCCTCGGGCGTATTGGTGTTGATGGATTTAGGCAGCGCATTACTCAGTGCCGAAACAGCACTGGAGTTATTAGACCCAGAGATGGCAAGAAATGTGCAGCTCTGCGCAGCCCCACTGGTCGAAGGGACTCTGGCCGCGGTGGTGGCAGCTTCATCCGGTGCTTCACTGGCCGAGGTACGTGCTGAAGCTATGGGGGCATTGGTGGCAAAAGCGGCTCAGTTAGGTGAGGGCATTGCACCCGATGCTAACAGTGCGGTAGTGGCTAAGGCTGCTCCCGATGCACAAAGTGTCAGTTGGGTTGTCCGCAATCCTAACGGGTTACATGTCCGGCCAGCGGCCAAACTGGTTGAAGTATTAGCGCCATTTGCCGCAGATTTGTTGCTGGAAAAAAATGGTCAATGTGTGAATCCGCGTAGCCTGAATCAGCTCGCCATTTTGCAAGTACGTAAGGGAGATACCATTCGCCTGCTAGCCAGTGGTGAGCAAGCCGGAGAGGCGCTGGATGCTTTTATGCAACTGGCCCATCAGCATTTTGGCGAGTCGGTTAGCACCATCAGTGATAGTGGATTCACTGGTGTAATGGTTCCTCGTGGGGCCATCACTGCACCAGTACTCCAGTGGTTACCTGCTATTCCGGTGTTCTTGCCGCAAACCATTAATGCCGGGAGCGTTGCTAACGAACAATTGCGTTTGCATCAGGCTTTAGCACACACCGTGGCGGATTTGCAGCAGTTGGCGCAGCAGGCAGAACAGCAAATTAGTGCTCAGGCAGCAGCTATCTTCAATGCCCATGCCATGCTGATTGATGATGAAGAATTATATGCGTCGATGGATAAGCGGATAGAACAGCAGTTGGTGTGCGCAGAATCGGCATTACAGGATGAGTTGATGAGCATGGTGGCAGACTATCAGGCTCTGACTGACGACTATCTGCGTGTCCGCGAACTGGATATTCGCGATATTCTTAATCGTGTTTTGGGCCATTTGACCGGGTTGCCGCCAGTTCCCTTTTCAGTCGACCGTGAAATTTTACTGTTAGCGGAGGAGTTATTCCCTTCACAAATGATTGGGTTAAATCGCCAACATGTAAAAGGTATTTGTTTAAGTAGTGGACATATCCTCTCTCACAGCGCGATTTTGGCAACAGAATTGGATATTCCGATGCTAGTGGGGGCTATGGGTTGCCTTGATGCCAGTCGCAATGGTCAAAACGCCCTATTGGATACCGCAACTGGAGTACTCAAACTCCAGTAAGCGGCGTAAGTTTTCAACACATATAACCCCCTTGAAATAGCAGCCTCAATCCAGGGCTGCTATTTGAGGAATTAAGTGACTCAGTGGCGTTAGAATCTGTTTTCTCCAGTTATAGCATTCTGCGATTAGGGTGGCGCTTGCTTGCCTGATATCAGCTATTTCATTTTCTGTTAATTGGCATACATGGTGTATCACTTCAGCCAAATCTATGGCATCCCCCGGAATATGCAGAAATCCATCAATGCCGTGCTCAACTTGTTCTCGCAGGCCACCTGAGTCGGCGGCAACTAATATCGCCCCCTGCTTTCTGGCTAACCAGCGCGACTCCATAGGAATTAATCCATTTGGCTCATTTTCGGCAGACAGAACACACACCCGCGTATTACGCCACTGAATCAGGCAGGCCATCAGTTCGCGATCAAATGAATTTATAACCGAAGCGTGTATATCAAGCTGGCTGGCTAATACTGATAACTCCGGCAATACAGGATCACTGACGATAACGGCATGAATATCATCACCCAGATAACTGGCTGCCGTCAGTAACAAATCATAGCGTTTATAATGCACACCTCTGCCAAGCGTAATAGCCAGTGGATTATCGAGTGGTATTCCGTGAGCGGATAGTGTGTCGCAAATCTCTTGCTCACTGCGTATCCGAAACCATGGGTCGTTGATATTTACCCCTGCGGGAACCGGTATCATTGTTTGAGGATCAGCACCATATTGTGAAACTAAATGATCGGCCAGAAAATTGCTGATAGTACCTAGCTTGATATTAGGATCAATCTTTGCCCATTGAACAGGCAATGATTCAGCCATAAGTCTGTCAGGATTAGGTAATGGCATTTCATGATTGAATGCTGTGCCATGAGAAACATAGATGACCTTTAATTTTTCTCCTTCAATAGCAGTATGTAAGCTGACAATTAAAGGGGTAAACGAGAATGGTAACTCATGGCAAAATGCCAGGGTAATATCGTAATTCTCACTAATATCAATAATCTTTGCGGCGGCGGCAGCTGAGGATATTTTCCAGTTTTGTAAGTTACCGAGAAAAGCATCACCGTAAGGCCATAAACACGCTGTTTCATTACCCAACGTCATGTTTGGTACCGTTGAGAATGTTCCTCCTAGTTTATGAATTTCTTTTATATAATGAGTGTGGCAATCAATATCAAAAAATGTATTGTATTTACTGTATGCAATCTCAATAAAATGCGGTTCCAGACAGATGTTATGGGTGGACAAAAAGGCTATCACCTCAGGTAGTGCCTGGATTTGTCCTCTGATATAAGAGCCGACACCCCCAACGAAAATTTGGATTCCTTCTGTAGATAAATGAATAATACCTATTCTTAGATTGTTTTTTTTATGAATGGGAAATATATTATCTTGCATATAAAACCTCGAAATTTTAACGAGAAATGTTATTGGCTACTTTGTTTCTTCGCTACCTTATAATTATTGATAAACAAAACATCCAAACCGCAATTCAAAAATAAATCAATTGCATCTTTGGGTGTTTCTACTATTGGCATACCTTTGGTATTGAGTGAAGTATTTAGCAATAGTGGTATTTTAGTCTGCTCAAAAAAAGAAGTTATCAATTTATGGAATTTTCTATTGATATCCTTTTTAACAGTTTGAACGCGAGCACTTCCATCAACATGGACGATAGAAGGGAGATCTGTTCGGTATTGTTCTTTTACATAGGCAATAAATAACATGTAGTCACTATCATGATCTAAGTGGAAATACTCTTGCACTTTTTCATGTAAAATCGCGGGTGCAAAAGGCCTAAAATCTTCCCGAAATTTCACATTGGCATTAATGTGATCTTTCATCTGCCCGCTGCGGGGATCGGCAAGAATGCTTCTGTTTCCCAACGCACGCGGCCCGAATTCAGACTCCCCTTGAAACCATGCAATGACCTGACCAGATGCAATAGAGGCGGCCGCCATGGCTTCAATATTTTCACAATAAGTGTATTCAATCTTGTCGTTGTGTTTTTCAAGCTCAGTTATTACGCTAATATCATTATAGTTCTTACCAAAAAACGGCAAACCAGTATGTTTGACTCGTTCTTTTTTAAGGACTTCCAGCCAACCGTAATAACAACATCCGATGGAAAGCCCATTGTCACCTGCCGCAGGTTGAATATATAAGTTATCAAAATCACACCCATTAATAAGTTTTTCATTCGCAGTGGCATTTAACGCAACCCCTCCGGCATAAGCGAAGTTTTTCATAGGATGAAGTTGGTAATAATAGTTAAACAGGTAGAATAAAGCTTCTTCAAGTTTGGTTTGTGCCCAATAGGCCAGGTCTGCATAATATTGGAAGTTATTTTTAAAGTGTGCTGGGTCAGTATTTAGCAATGGATCGATATTTATCCACCAGTCATTACGTAATATTATTTTTCCTGAATTGAAAAAGAACGGTTGCCAATTGATAGCATTTTCTCTGCCATAGGGAGCCAGGCCCATTAATTTACCCGCACAGTCAAGTTCACCAAAAATATATAAGGCAATTCCCTCATAAAATTCACCGATAGAATTTTCTATTTCCCATGTTGAAACGGGATAGATTTCTCTATCCTTCCGATTAACCCAGCGGGAAAAGTCTTTAAAAACTGGCAGCATTTTGCCATCTTGATATATATAGTAACTGCATGTTTCCCAATAACGGTAACGATTATTATAATGAATATTATCAGTGCCATAGATATTCCCATTAATATCATTACAGCTATCTATGCTACCACCATGTCCATCAATAACCACAACCCCCATATCATCAAAAGGAGCTGTCCCTATTGCACTATAAGCATGGGCCAAGTGATGTGAAAGGGTCACAACAGGCACCATAGGAGGCAGAATCCTATTCTTCCGATATTCTAATTGCTCGCTAAAGATAGGATTATGAGAATTTTGCTCTACGATTAATGTCAGGTCATTATATGTAATACCCGCAGCATCTAAACAGTATTGAATGGTGGTATTATCATTAAAACCATCATGCTTGACTCTTGATATTCTTTCCTTTTCTATTGCAAATATAATTTCTCCGTCTTTCATTAGACAGGTTGAACCATCATGGGATAGGGCAGTGCCAAGAATATAAATAGGTTTATGCATAATTAATATCCTTATCAATTACAATATTGTCAGTTAAGTATATAAGCGAGCCGCCGAGATAGTGCGAGTGTTGTTAATGATGGATTAGCAGCACCGGGGCGCGGAAATGTACTAGGGCCGATAGCAAATAGATTATTTATTTGATTGAATTCATGATTGTCATTTAATATTTCACCTAAAGGTAATGTGCTACCTTCATGATTTTCTGTTCCCAGAGGACTAATCCATGTTATTGGGACATTGTAATTGACTATTCGCAATGGCGATCTTATTTGCTGGTGTACCTCTCCCATTGTACGGGCATGGATAATAAACCCTGTTTGAAAATCTAAAGGCTCGAATGGGATTTTTGCATTACTACATACGTCACGCCAGAATATATTTAATTCATGTTTCTCTTTTTTAATCAGGATATTATCTGCATCACCTAAATCACATGAAATGGATAATGGCATGGTTTCACCATTCGTTGCTATGCTGATGTTTGCATGAACAGAAGGGATTTGTTCACCCATCGTCCATGCTTCTAATTCAATTCCAAGATCTGATTTGTTGATAGTAAAAAACAAATTAAAACGCTCACCACTTAAGCTAGGGCTAAAAAATATAGTGTCGGGATGGCTCTCAATTAATTTATCGAGTTTATCTGGGACTTTATCGTGCTCAATGGTGACATTAAATCCTTGAACTATATGATCAACAAGGCCCGTTAGTTTTTTCTCTATCAAAATCCCCGAATCATAAAGTGCTTGAGTGGCTAAACGTGAGTTTTCAATTGTCCCTAAAGCAAGCACGCATTTATCTGCCAATACATGATGTATCTCATTAGATGCTATATCTCTTAACTTAGCGCCGATACATTTTCTATTTGCAATAATAAGCGCGACAGCTTCATATCCGGAAATAATAAGTGGAGATTCTCTCAGTTTATTATCTTGCTTCCAATAGGATAGGGGGGAATAGGCTTCCCAGCGCTCAGCTTCTCCTAGTGTTCGAATGGCCTGCGGGGCGATATTGAATTCAAAATTAGCAAATTTAAAGCGATAGTTTGTATCATAGCTCTTTTCTGCCCAAGCTAATATGTCTGACTGCACCTGTGTATAAAGGGATGGGCCATCTAACCACTTCTCGCTGAGGTCGCTGGCAATTTTTTCTGGCCAATACTTAAGAATTTCGGACTCAATTGGCAAAATAACGCCATGCCAATAAAGTGACCTGCCGCCCACTCTGCGCCGCAAGCATGTTCCTTTCGAATAATGTGGCTCACTTAAAGATTGCCACGAGCGGTAAGCATATTTATCAGAGTCCTCATTCTTCCAGAATTCATCCGCTCGTTGAAAATCTTCCCCTGCATTTATATGATTACAATCATCAGCTGGCCCCGCTTCTATAATAGCAATATTTTCTACTTCTCTATTATTTAAATGTTTTGCTAACTCTAAACCTGACATCCCTCCACCCAATATTAGAATGTTAATTTTATCAGGAATTTTTGCTGAATTTTTCGATGTTGCCGACGCAGTAATATTCATTATGTAACCTCTAAACAGTGATGTTTACTTAAAAACTAATGGTTTTATGTTGGAATCGTGCGACTCTCGTCTTAATTGATGTATAAAATCTTCCCATGGGCTTATAGGGAATTTTGATTGAGTCAGAAGCTTATTACTGACAAGCTGCATTTTTATTTCTATCTCACCTGCAGCACGCATGCGCATCCATTCAAATAGCTGTTGTGCAGTATCTCTGGGGAAGCCTGGATCAACTTTTATATGATAGTATTCGGAACCATAAAACTCAGTAAAAGCAGAGTATTCTGTTACGGCACATGGGATAGTATAAATCGCAGCTAGCGCTGGTCCTAAACCGACGCTTTCAACATTTTTTACATTCGGCGTAAACAAAACAGCACCTGATAAAGCATGGCAAATGGTGAGCAAGTCAATTTCATCCAAACACCATTTATTATATTTATTTCTATAAGTTTGAAGCGGGACTTCATCCAGAAAAATGATATCCTTATCAAGATGTAATACATTCACCTGCTCTTTTAGATAAGTTGCATACTCAGGGTCTTCATTCATACTCCCGAAGATAAGTAACTTAGGAAGACATAAACTTTTTTCTTTATAAATATCAAGTAATGAATTGAAGATATCAATTGATATTTCGAGACCTTTAACTCTAAATACCCGGACAGGTGCGATAATAACCGTCGAATCTGCGGAGATATTATATTGGTTTAAAAATTCACTATGAATATTATTAAAACTAGATTTATCTATAGAAGGCAATATATTCGGGATGAATTTTGCCACTAGTTCTGTTGGGTAATATCGACATTCATCTGCCAGAGATTCAGATGCGACTATCCATTTAGTATAGCTATTATCTTGTGGTACTGGAGTTAGTATGTTGGGAAATTTTGGATATAACCTTTCGGCATTCTCATAAATAGCATAGCTACCAAAAAGATCATGATCCCAGAATATGACACCACCGTATTTTTTCTTTTCCCAATATTTTTTTGCGGCATTATGAATAGCCTGAGTAACGGGTGCGGCATCAGACAGTGTCATGTTTAAACAGAAAAGCCAGTCAATATCATTATCCTCAAGCCAACTAATAAAATAATTTTGATATTGTTCCGATATTAAAGATATATCTTTCTGGATATTTTTTATTTCTTCGTGTGTTAACTGGTCATATTTTGCTATTTTATTTCTTATGTTAGTAAAATCATTACCATAGTCTTCATTACACATTGAATACTGATGAATAGAACTTACTTTCATCCAGGTAGGATAGTGTGACTCTGGGTTCCCATGAGGAAAGAAATTAACCTTATCTGGCCGCCATGAAAATCCTAGATCTGCGGGTATTTCATAAGTGATTATATTGTTTTTTATTGCCATTTCAGCAACATTTCTAAATATGGTTAATAGACCACTGGTTGGGAGACCATCTCCTGATATAATCGCCCACTTCATTTTCTTCATTATTTATCTCCTGATGTTAACTGTTTAATTGAATTGACTTTACTGATAAAATTTTAATTAAAGAGAAAATTAATATGCAACATATTAATATGGCAATAAAAGCTGTTCTCAGTGAAGTAAAATCTGCTAATATGCCTATTAATGGTGGTGAGATAAGCAAACCAATTCTTGACATCCATGTTGCAAAAGTAATTCCACTGGTTGCATTTATATTAGGTAACTGGCCAATAAAGGATATCGTTAGTGGGAATATCACGGATATGCCTAACCCAATAAGAGAGAAGCCTAATATTGTAAAAATAACGGAGTGAACGGATATTATTAATATGAGTCCTATCATAGACAATACCACTCCATATTTTAATGTTATGAATCCTCCAAACTTATTTGTGTAGTAGTCACCAAATATACGACCAATAACCATGCATATTTGACAGAAGAGATAAGGTAAACCAGAAATTACTAATGAAACATCGTAAATATCCTTCATATATATTGCACCCCAGATACTGGCTGTTTCTTCTATGCTACATGTAAAGACAAGTACAGTTAAGGCTATAATATAAACTTGAGTCTCTAATAATCCTATCTTGTTTTTATGTTTATCAGGTAAGTGAAAATTAATTTCCGTATTAACTTTTTGAAATAATAGAATGTAAATAACTAGTGCCATTAAATTAATAGTGAGTAATGTAAGGTTGAATTTCTCCATTGAAAACCCGAGACCAATCGCCATGACAGCAACCAGTCCGCCCCATATTGTGCCGATACTGCCTATACCATGAAGCCGATTAATCAAACTAAACCCATATGATTTTTGTATATTAAGGGCTTGTACATTAATACAAGTATCCCCCCATGAATCAAAAACACCGAACAGAAAAAGTAATAATGTTATTTCATACCACGAAGACGAAAAAGCGACTGTTGATATAGTAATAATTAAAAATAAGAATGTTATATTTGTTGCCCAATATAGCCCAATGAAATTTATAAACTTTTTTAAAAATAATCCGAAGATTATCGATCCCGCTGGAATAGCTGATATCATTATTCCAACCATATAATTACTGAGATTGAATTTTTCTTTCAAATCTGGAATCCATGGAACCAAACTAGCATAGGCAATACCGTGAATAAAAAAAAGTGCTGATAATATGATACTTTGTTTTTTTTGCATTTTTTTATAATCATTAAATTAATTTAATATGGGTTAATTGTTAAGATATATAATTAAAGTCAAATCCTAATATATTTCTATATCCTGACTTTATTGATGGTTCCTTTAATTTTATAGGTGTAACTTGATGCCAAATAGATGAGTTTTTATCTATGTGGAATAGACCCTCACCGCACTCTAATGTGTGTGATTTAATGAGTTCATCTTTTTCAAGGCAATAGAGTTTGCTCGTACCTCCTTCAATGTTATATTTATCAATAACTAATGCAGATACAATATAGTCACTCCCATCTTGATGTAGACCTTCTGGCGAATTTGAGACCTGATGTGTTGAGCCATCTAGAATTAAAGATATTTGATGGCAAGTGACCCCGATTTTTTTGATTTTTCTTTTAGGTTCACATTCACACAACATTTCGATGAATTTTTTAATGAGTATCTTCAAAATAGCCGAATTTGCAGTGGCTCGATCCATCGGAGGAAAATGGCGTATTAATTGCCTTAAATCTAACTGATGGTCGGCATTCTGGGTAAAGTTGGTTAATGTAGGGAAATCTATATGATTAATACTCCATTTGTTATCAATATATTCGGCAGTGAATTGGCTCACCCCTCTCTTTCTAAAAGGTTTATAGGAATAAAATATTTTTTTATCAGGTACAGATAATGTGGATATTAGGGATTGAATACCTTTAGGTACCAAATTGTCATCAAGATAGCATTGTGCCTCCTGTAAAATTAATTTTCTATCCGCAAAACGTTTACTGATAAGAAACCTTAATTGAGAAAACTTTATATCATTAGTGTCCCATGCTAATTTTTTAAATGATAGTTCATTTTTAATTTTTCTTATATTTACACCAAATTCATTTATATTGAATTGAATTATTTTATATTTAATAGACATAGATATCCTATTCATCAAATTATTATTTATGCGTTATTTATATTAATTTAAGTAAATGATACAAAATTACATATATTAATTAAAGCGTTCCAGAATAGTGTATTTAGTTTGATTTTTTATTTCTCTGTTTTTATATCTCAAAGATCTCTCTTCAGCAAGCTTTTATAAATAGATGCCAGTATGTATGTTTTTCAAACTATATATTATTGATGTATTTTTATGAGTAATTTTATAGTGACATATTAGGTAATTAACATTTATAGATAACAGAATCGATTTATTTATCTTTGTTATTGATTTCGCCCTTAATGTTTCGAGATCAGTTAAAGGACATTAATCCTCCATTTCATGATCTAAAATACAATATCAAAAATGTGATCCGTGTAAATGGAATGGTGTTTCATTTTGTGTATTGTATTATTAATGCCAAATGACACTTTCTATTATTTATAGTCACGCAGCGTGATTTTACTTGGGTGGCTATGAGTTACTGAAGATCTCGAAATGCCGATTAATTTATTGGGTAAAACGCTATTGTTAGGATTGATGTCGTTTGTTGTATTGGGGACGGTAAATGCTGCGCAGTATAATGCGGTCGTTTCTACCACTCCTCAGGGAGACGAGTTTTCCTCGATTAATGCTGCATTGAAGTCAGCTCCGATGGATGACACTCCTTTTATTATCTTCCTGAAAAATGGAGTTTATACTGAAAGGCTCGAGGTGACCCGTAGTCATGTCACCCTCAAAGGAGAGAATCGTGATGGCACGGTGATCGGTGCCAATACTGCGGCAGGAATGCTCAATCCACAAGGTGAAAAATGGGGAACTTCCGGCAGCAGTACTGTGCTGGTTAATGCTCCGAACTTTACAGCCGAAAATCTGACTATTCGTAATGATTTTGACTTTCCAGCCAATAAAAAGAAAGTGGATACTGACCCAACAAAATTAAAAGATACTCAAGCGGTGGCACTATTATTAGCCGAAAATAGTGATAAAGCGCGTTTCAAGGCCGTGAAACTTGAAGGTTACCAGGATACGCTTTATAGCAAAACCGGCAGCCGGAGTTATTTCACCGACTGTGAAATTAGTGGTCATGTTGATTTTATTTTTGGCTCAGGAATCACGGTGTTTGATAATTGTACTATCGTGGCGCGTGATCGAAGTGATATTGAGCCGCCTTATGGCTATATCACAGCCCCGAGTACATTAACGACCTCGTCTTATGGTTTGATATTTATTAACAGCCGATTGACCAAAGAGCCAGGTGTTCCCGCTAATAGTTTTGCATTAGGGCGTCCATGGCACCCGACAACTACTTTTGCGGATGGCCGTTATGCCGATCCGGCGGCAATTGGTCAGGCGGTATTTATCAATACGACGATGGATGATCATATTTACGGTTGGGATAAAATGTCTGGTAAAGATAAGCAAGGCGAGAAAATTTGGTTCTATCCGCAAGATTCACGTTTCTTTGAGGCGAATAGTCAGGGGCCGGGAGCAGCAATTAATGAGGGACGCCGCCAGTTATCTGCGGAGCAACTCAAAGCATTCACGTTACCTATGATTTTCCCTGACTGGGCAGTCCATTGAAACTAAAATGGCAGGGACTCGCCACCCTTGAATTGGTGGATATCCAGCCGATGGAGTTTCACTTTTCGCCATAATGTGGTGCGGCCGATCCCCAATAAGGCCGCCATTTCATTCAGTTGTCCCTGGCAGACCAATGCGGCACGAATAATGGCCTGCCTTTCTAATTCTTGTAGTGATAAGACTGGCTGAGGTTGTGGCATATCCGGTTCTAATAGCAATCTTTCACCTAGCAGGTGCTCCGGCAAATCATTGAGATTGATACGGTTGTTGCGACAGGCCATCGCGGCCCGCTCAACCACACTTTTTAGTTCCTGATCATTACCCGGCCAAGGGTATTGGCATAACTGGCGAATGACACTTTCGTCTGGCTGATATTGGCAGTGAAAATGTTGCCCAAGGCTGGCCAGCGTATGCTGAACCAGTAGGGGAATATCTTGCTGGCGTTGGCGCAGCGGCGGGATATGCAGCTCAAAAGATTGCAAGGTATAGAATAGTTGACGACGAAAACGGCCTTGTTTTACTAACAAGGGCAGGTCTGCACCGGTGGCGGTAATGATCCGTACATCCACTGGTATCACTCGATTAGAGTTTACCCGCATCACCATGCCGGTTTTGACAATTTGCAGCAACGCGGATTGCATTTCTGGCGACAAGTATTCGACTTGCTCCAAATATAAGGTGCCGCCGTTGGCTAATTCGAATTTGCTGGGTTGCCCGGATTCACCTTCACTGGCATCGCTACCCAGGAATTCCCGTGCCATAAGATTTTGCGGCAATGCCTGACAATTCAATACGATATAGGGGCCAGCTGCTCGATTACTGGCATTATGAATGGCCTGCCCCAATTGTTGCTTACCCACACCTTCTTCCCCGTGCAGTAAAATGGGGTGTCTACCTTTAGCTGCTTGTTTGCCATAACGAATTAAGCGGCGCATTTCCAGTGATGCCACTGGCATATCGTCAAAGGTATAACTGGCTCGCCCTAATTGGTTGTTAACCATTTGCCGCAGTAATTCTTGTGGATGCAGAAGGGCAATAAATCCACAACGATCGCCATCTGGAATAGGTTTGAGAGTCAACAAAGCAGGAATAAATTGTTGTTGATTTTCAAAAGTGACTTCCACATGGCTGAGGGGGGTACGCTGCAAAATAGCATGGGTCAGCACAGCGGGTAGGGTGAGCAAATCAGTGACTGGTTTACCGAGACTGTTGGTTTCATTGAGCTGCAAGATGGCTGCTGCCCGGCGGTTAAGGTACAACAGACAACCGCGTTGGTCCCAGGCCATTACGCCATCTTCAACGCCATCAAGCAGGGCGTTGAGTTCGTTCAGATGACGGTTGGTTTCGGCCAATAAAGTATCGGCATGAAGGTAATTCCCAATTTCTCGGGCAATCGCCAGTGTCAGCGGCAAGTCACTGGCGGCGTTATCAACCAGTAAACTTCCCAGAACAATTACGGCCCGTTGGCGGCCACTGTTGTCATACACTGGCGTGGCGCAGAAGTGCCATGGGTGTAGGGCCTGTTTGAAGTGCTGCTGGCCGCTGACCTGTATCGGATGCCCTTCGGCTATTGCCAGGGCGGGGGCATTGGTGCCGATTAATCCTTCAGCCCAATAGCTGCCACAATCAATACCTAACGCTTTTAACTGACTCATGGTCTGCGGATGACCGCATTGCCACAGGGTACAGCCGCTTTCATCAAGAATGAGTAGAACGCAGTGGCGCGATTCCATGTATTCATAGGCATCCTCCAGTGCGGCCTGGCCTAACACCAATAAATCGTTTTTTCGCTGACAAATTGACTGGAAAGTTGCCCCTGCTGCGCGATGTGGTGCACGCCATTGCTGAGCTTGCATCAGTTTTTGGCAGCGCTGCCACGAACCGATTAGCGCCGGAGTAGCAACTGGCTCAGTGTTGCTCATTGAGTGCCTTGGAACCCGGATGTCGCCAATGGATTTGGCCCGGCAGAATCAGTTGATTTTGCGCCAAAGGTGTTTCGGCGATCAGGGCGGTGATCATCTCAAAGCTATGGCGTGCCAACCCTTGGCAATCCTGTGCAATGGTGTCTATTTTTAAGGGCAAGCAATCAAACAGGTAATGGTCATCAAAGCTACAAAGATGAATATCACTGTCCATTAATTGATGCTGATTGAGATAGCGTAATACCCCTTCCAGCAGGCCACAGGCAGCGGTAAATACTGCTTTGGGCGGGCGGCCTAATTGCGCGCAAAGCTGGGCAATCATTTCATAACCGGAGCTGGGCAAGTAATGGCCATTTAGGATCCATTCGGGGCGGCATTCGACCCCAGCTTGTTGTAACCCTTGCTGGAAACCCGCCAAACGGTCACGCGTCGGCGAGATACGTGGCTGACCGCCGAGAAAGTAAAATTCATCTGGATGTTGGCGAGCCACATTTTCAACCAATGCACAGGTAGAGGCGATGGAGTCGGTAATCACCAGCGGTAATGCCGATTCACCAATCAATCTAT
>NZ_JBLWEX010000236.1:0-20138 GCF_048323875.1 Yersinia sp. LJYL362 | reverse complement strand
TGGTCATGGAGTCGGTGGAAATCTACAACACCCGGCGTCCCCATCTGTCATTAAAATACAAAACGCCCGATGAAGTTCATCGGGCGTTTTAAGGCTGAAAAGTGTCAACCTATATCAGGACTAGTCAAAGTCACCCTAAAGGGGTAAACATCGGCAGTAATAAAGACAACTTAATGACGATAGCATTGGCAATATCCAGGAAAAACGCACCGACCATTGGGACGATAAGAAACGCAATGTGTGATGGCCCGAAACGATCAGTGATGGCTTGCATATTGGCAATCGCCGTTGGTGTGGCACCTAAACCCAGACCACAGTGACCAGCCGCAAGCACCGCAGCATCGTAATTTTTACCCATAACACGGTAAGTCACAAATATTGCATATAATGCCATTAACACGGTTTGTACAAATAAAATAGCCAGCATTGGCAAGGCCAAAGAGGCTAATTCCCATAATCTTAAACTCATCAAAGCTATTGCCAGGAAGAGGGAAAGGCTGACATTACCCACTACGGAGACGGCGCGGTCAAATACCTGATAAAACCCCGTATAAGTGAGTATATTACTGAGAATAACCCCGATAAATAACACATAAACAAAGATGGGTAATTCGAATACCGATCCCGCCAGCAGTTCCCGAATATAACCTCCGACCATCAAACAAATAGTTATCATTGCAATGGTTTCGACCAAAACCAGGGAGGTGATCATTCGCCCTGATTGCGGTTTTTCAAAGGTCGTGGGTTGCAGTGCATCTTCGGGTCTCCCATCAGGTGTTGCTGAATGCTTAATCAGATAAAGTGCGACAGGCCCAGCAATCAATCCACCCAATACCAAGCCGAAAGTCGCGCAAGCCATCGCGACTTCAGTGGCATTAATTAATCCATAATTCTGAACAAATACACTGCTCCAGGCAGCGCCAGTTCCATGCCCCCCCGATAATGTGATTGTCCCTACCAGTAATCCCATTAACGGTTCCAGCCCCAACATCTTAGCCATGCCGATGCCTACCGTATTTTGTAATAACAATAAACCAATAACGACGAATAAAAACTTTATCAACACTTTACCACCCGCTCTTAAACTGGCGAGATTGGCGTTGAGGCCAATTGAGGCAAAAAAGGTCAACATCAATGGGTCACGCAATGAGGTGTCAAAATGCGCTTCCCAACCGGTAGTTTGATGTATCAGCAGGAACAGTAACGCGACCAAAAGGCCGCCAGCTATCGGGTCCGGGATGGCGTATTTTTGTAATAAGGGGATTTTTTTGACGCACTGCCTTCCTAGTAATAGAACCAGACTTGCAGCGACGAGTGTGCCATAAGCATCGAATTGGAACATATTGGCATCCTATATACGTAAAAACGATAACCGGTTATTTACGGCGTTCTTTTTACAGACTCAGAGGTCATATATAGGAGGATTCATTGTAAAGCTCCTTGCCGAGGGGGAGTACTGAGTTGTGGCGTATTTTAAATGAGGACTTATATAACCCTAAGTTAATGCTCATATTGTCATTGCCACTTAATTAAAGCGTAGCACGACTTTTTACTTTATTACTTTTACAGCATGACATTTCTTATACAACAGATTGTGTACAGGATAAAACGCGTTTACAAGATAAAAACCGGGTTATAGTTCGAATGGCTTCATTTTAATAGGAAGGACAGACTTTAGGTTTAATCGCTTCCTTTAGAATACAGAGCTATAAGTTGATGGGCGAGGAAGAATTGCACAATCAATATGTTCCAATTTTCTTCTCACTTGCGCTGGGCTATCAATCGGGTTGGTCATTTTCGCTATGGCGATAAACTTCACCACAAATCAGGACCACATCGGGCCTTCTTTGATGAATGCGGGCAGCGACAGCCATACATTCATGGCGTGTAGCATAAACATCGTCAGTCACGGGCAGAGCCTCGCAAGCATCCATTCCGCAGGTGCTAACCAGTAAAACAAATCCTATGAGCATATCTTCTCCTTTTTTATAGGATTTCTATGAGTATAGCGTGTTTACGGGAGAGATAGGGTACAGGTTTTTTATTGAAGTCATAGAGGCATCCTTGGGCGCTTGAAAATTAGCCAAATTTGGTAATGGCAACACCAGCCACAATAATAGCGCTTGCAATAAGGCGTAATAGGGAGGGTTTTTCTTTTAACATCCAGATAGAAATAACCATGGCGAAGAGTACGCTGGTCTCACGTAGTGCTGCTACCAAGGCGATTGGCGTACTTTTCATGGCCCAAATGACGATACCATAAGCGAATAACTGCATAGCACCGCCAATGATGCCGTGATGCCAATGTTGTCTGATTTCACGAAAAACTCTATTCCGGTGCATTATCCAAAGTAGCGCAAACATGGCTATACCATTGGACATAAATAGCCAAAAAATATAACTGAGAGGTTCTATACTGGCGCGGCTGCCTGCGCCATCGGAGAGGGTATAGCAGGCGGTAAATGTTGCGGTAATTAATGCATAAGTGATGGCTCGGAGATTGAGTTTGTTTGGGCCATGGCGGCCATCAAATGTCATCATAATGACCCCTGAAACCAAAATGACGGCCCCGAATAAAGCCATTGCGCGTGGAATTTCTGACAAAATTAACCACGAAAGTAGGGCACTTAATAATGGCGCGACCCCACGAGCGATGGGATAAATTTGCCCGAACTCGGCGTGTTCGTAGGCTTTACTGAGAAAGAGACAATACCCGGTGTGAAAAGCAACCGACAGGAGCAACCACGGGAGCGCGTCGAGAGCGGGTAAATCGACAAAGAAAATACCGAAGAATGAGATGATGCCAGAAAAAATTGCCATCAATGAAATAGCAACTAAGCGATCCGCACCAAATTTAACTAAAGCATTCCAGCTTGCATGTAACAGCGCTGCGCCCAATACGGCAATGAATATTTCAGTGCTCATCCCTGCTCCTTATTTAAGCGCATGAGTTTACCTTGGATTTGCGTGTTTGACATGAGAATTAAATAAGATTATTAGCAATGTGACTATCTGAAAACTTTACATTAATCCATATATACCGAATGGCCTCAATATAAGGGGAAGAGGCACTGTCTAGGAGCATTACGGCTAAGGCTTCCTTAAATAGCGCTAATTTGGCATTATAGGGTCATGCATTTTTTTCCAGGATGAGTAATGAAACAGTTCCCTTTTGATAAACGTTATGAGATTGAAGATGCCAGTGGTGTTGTTGAGTACTACATTGACGGTGATGAATATATTCGTGGTCAGGACGGTATTCCAGGGTATCGAATTGCGGGTTATGAGGTGTACGAACACAATGCAGAAGCCAAACTTGCTGGTTTCCTTGAGGGGAAACATATCACCACCCCAGATGCAGATATTCTGCTGACAATTTTAGATGATAAACCCGCTGAAGATTGACCTTCATAATTTTGATTCCGGGCTAGGGGGCTGGCCCCAAAAACTAATATCCTTCTCTCTGCCTGGCGCTGTAAGTCAAAGTGCCAACATCCTATGTCCTCATCCTTAATTGCGATAGAATTGACCCAGTAACGAATGTGATAAGATATGTTTGAGGACATAAAGCATATGATTGCTCAGTTTACTATGGAAAATATTGCCGGGCTGATATTGGTTATCAGTTGTGTTATTGCGTTATTAGTTGTATCTGTGTGGGGAATGCGACGACACCATTCTCGTTACAGTTTTATCTTGCAGTTTGTCAGTTTTCTGCTGTGGTCTGTCATGGTATTGGTGGTGGGTAACATCATCAATAATACACTCGCAGATATAAAGATAAGCTTTATCACACCTAAGACAGTTAATTTCGTCTGCATGTCGGTCATCTTATTGATGCTAATACGTAAGATGTTTGTATTATTTGATGTGTTGGAGAAACGGCAGGTAGCAAAAGGCAGTGATATCACCAGCGCTAAAATTATCGCGCGCATGTTAAAAATAACGCTCGTAGTGGTCGTTGTTCTGCTCTATGGCGAGCATTTGGGCATGAGTTTTTCCGGGCTGGTGACCTTTGGCGGCATTGGTGGTCTTGCTGTAGGGATGGCTGGAAAAGATATTTTGAGTAATTTCTTCTCTGGTGTGATGCTTTATTTTGATCGCCCTTTTAATATCGGAGATTGGATACGTTTGCCAGATCGCCATATTGAAGGTGTTGTTGTTGAAATAGGTTGGCGGCTGACAAAAATAATGACATTTGAAAACCGGCCATTATATGTCCCTAATTCCACATTCACAGATATTAGTGTTGAAAACCCTGGTCGCATGACGAACCGCAGAATAAAAACCACTCTGGCGCTGCGTTATGAAGATGCGGATAAAATTGGCGTAATTGTGGATGAGATGCACAATTTTTTAGCCAATAATGATGATATCGATCACCAACAAACCTTGTTAGTCTATTTTAATGGGTTTGGCGAGTCCTCTCTGGATATTATGGTTTATTGCTTTACCAAAACCAGGGTGTGGGCTGAATGGCTAGCGGTTCAGCAGACCTGCTATTTGAAGTTTATTGATATCGTCCATCAGCACGGTGCAGATTTTGCTTTCCCCAGCCGTACGCTTTATGTTGAAGATAGCACTGAATCACCGGCTACTTCAAAGACGCATTAATTCTGTCTTTATATCGGGCAACCGCCAATTGGCAGCCATCTGTTCCAGAATAGGAAATGCCCGATAGATCAGGGGCGATTCAACCCGGCGTTATTCTTAATAATAACTTTTTGCATAAGGTGCTTTTCAGTCCACGTAAAACCGACTAACGTAATCTTTTAGTGATAATTAGCCGGAGTCTCAATGAGTCAGCAATCCATTGTCTTGTATACCGATGCGGATTTTTTCAGCCCGTATGTCATGTCGGTCTTTGTATCGCTGACAGAAAAAGCGCTTCCTTTTACATTGAGCGCGATTGATCTGTCTGCTGGCGAGAATCTCCGTGAGGAATTTGGCAAACTATCGGCAACTCGCCGCGTGCCCACACTGATAATCGATGATTTTCGATTATCTGAATCCTCAGCGATTTCTGAATACTTAGAAGAGCGATTTCCTTCGCCGGAATACGCGAGAATATACACACAAGATAGACAAGAACGCGCCAAAGTACGTGAAATCCAAGCTTGGTTGCGCAGTGATTTTATGCCAATTAGGGCTGAGCGGCCTACCGAAGTCGCCTTTGCTGGCATGAAGATGCCGCTATTATCTGTCCAAGGGCGACAAGCGGCTCACAAGCTAATTTCAGGGTTGGAGCGCTTACTTTCGGATGGTCGAAAGAATTTATTCAGTGAATGGTGTATTGCTGATACTGATTTGGCATTAATGCTTAACCGGCTGGTGCTCAATGGTGATGAACTACCGGAATATCTGCGTCAATATGCAAATTATCAATGGCAGCGGCCCTCAGTGCAGCAATGGTGCGCATTGTCACAAAAATAGAGCCTATTATCTCTCTTTAAATACCAGGATGCAGGACGTGGGTGAAAAGTTTGGCGCAGAATGTAAAACGTGATTGAAGTTGAAACATTAACAGTGGCAAAACAAATAGTTTACTTTTCGGCGTTCTTCATGAAAGTCAGATAAATTTAGTGAGTGACCGTGCTACTGGAAAATAGAATGATAAAAAGTGGGAAACTAATTCGTGTCGTGCTGCTACTGATGGGCTCTTTTTTATTAGGCGCATGTAGCCAATTACCCCGAAATCCGGTACCGGTCGCGTTGATGCCAGAGGCTGAAATCCCCGGCATGCCCAATATTCGTGCAGGCGCTGGGCATATTAGCCCCATATTTGAAGCTGATTTACTGCAATCTTATAAAGATGAACCGAAAGAGATGTTCCGTACCGCTGATGGAACACGGGTTTACCCGCATCTGGCATTATCGGGTGGGGGGCCAAATGGTGCTTTTGGTGCGGGTTTTTTGAATGGTTGGACTAAAACAGGTAAGCGCCCGGTTTTTAAAGTGGTCAGTGGGGTATCAACCGGTGCCCTGATTGCGCCTTTTGCCTTTTTAGGCAGTGATTACGACCAAGCACTGCATGACTTTTATACCACTACCACCACCCGGGATATTTTCCACCTGGATAACCTATTATTTCGCTTGTTCTTTCGCGAGTCACTGGCGGATACCAGCCCATTATCTCAGCTCATTGATGGCCATATTACCCCCCAATTACTCAGTGAAATCGCCAAGGCCCATCAGCAGGGGCGGCGATTATATATGGGCACAGTTGACCTTGATTCGCAGCGGTTTATTGTCTGGAATATGGGCTTGATTGCCACGAAAGGGACACCGGAAGCGTTAATGCTATTCCGCCAAGTGATGCTCGCCTCTTCATCCGTTCCTGTCGCTTTTTCACCGGTATTTTTTGATGTCGTGGCTAAAGGTAAACATTACGATGAAATGCATGTCGATGGCGGTGTGGCGGCGCGGGTCTTTTACAATGGCGGGGTATACAGCTCCAAAGTGATACGCGCCAGAGCTGGATTGGCAGACAGTAAAGAGGACATTTACATTATTCACAATGGGCAGCTTGGCCCGCAACCTGCACCGACCCCGCGATTAGTGAGGAATATAGCTTTACGCACGTTGGACTCAACCAGTAAAGCCGCATTGGTGGGCGATTTGTACCGCATTTATGCTTTTTCATTAGCAGAAAAATCAGGATTCCATTGGATTACTATTCCACCGGATGTCGACATTAACGGCGCAGAGATGTTCGACCCAGTGAAGATGGAGCACTTATATCAGGCGGGATATGCGCAAGCATTGCGGGGGCCAAAATGGGCGTTACGGCCACCTGGAGCCATTGAAATGGGGGTTTTACTGCAGGAGGCTGTTGTGATGCAGGATGCAGAGAGTATGGTAGTCAGCTCGTCTTGGGCTATGCCATAGAGGATTCGATGCAGCGCTACATCAAGTCAAGCAGGGGCAGTGAGCCATCAACCACTGCAGCAGTGATATAAATGATGAAAAGTGAATAGAGAAAGACGTTGCTGATCATTTGACACCTCGGGTTACCTGCATGGGTAAAACTTTTGGTCATATCAGAGCAATTACAATATAGCACGCAAATTGAATAAAAAGCGTACAGTAAATGAATAAATAATGAATTTATTGTTGCGGATTTGTGACGCAGATGGCTTTTTAGTCAATGCCGTGTCTCATGGGGAAGATTTTGAGTATCCGGTAAGACAACAATTGACGTAAGTCAGAGAGATGAAATAAGGAATGAAATTTATTGAATCTGCTTTTTTATCAATCGGTTAGTTTCAATTGAAAACAATTTAAGCAGCATATGAGCAGAGAGGGTGCAATTGTGCTACACTATGCGACCGATAATCAAGGATAAAACATGAAAAAAGTCTCAATCATTGCTCAGTGCTTAATAAACGCCAAGAGTTTCAGTGAGATGTCCGAAGCTGAATCCTCGATAAAAAAGGTTTTCAACGACAGCTATGCCGAACATTCATTTGATGAATGGAATACGGATGTTTCTACGTTGAGTGCGAACCGTATTATTAGCCTGGTTGCTGGTGCTTCCAAGGTTCGGGTCAGAGGGTTGATCCAAGAATTATGGAATCACTGATCGCAAACCAAGGGTTTCCAATAACCTGCCTACCACTTCACTACGCCAAGCATGCCAGCCATGCTGCGTGGTGAATGTTCCTCCACGTATCTTTCCATTTTCTGCTTGTTTCTTTCCATTGTCTCCTGAAAAACCGGTTTTTTCCGCTGAGTGAAATCAGACCC
This sequence comes from Yersinia sp. LJYL362, assembly GCF_048323875.1. Classification (NCBI taxonomy): domain Bacteria; kingdom Pseudomonadati; phylum Pseudomonadota; class Gammaproteobacteria; order Enterobacterales; family Yersiniaceae; genus Yersinia; species Yersinia sp. LJYL362. Next base: position 12,392 of record NZ_JBLWEX010000236.1, on the reverse strand, counting down.
GGTAAAGAAAATCTGAGTAACGCTGACCACTCCACGGTTTAGTGGTGTCGGTTATCGTAATCTAATGAGGTTGTACAACTGAGAGGCGAGAATATGTCATTTCTTGATAGCATCAGAAAACTGGTCAGCAGTGTCAAGGTGAAAATCAAGTGCCCGGATTGTGGCGCGACGTCAGAGCAAAGCACAGATAAAGTGCATAAAAATACCGCGTTAGTGTGCCCAAAATGTGGCTGCTTATTTTTACCGAAAGATAAACATTAGTGGTGGGCGGGGGCGACATTAGCCAAAGATCATTGATGCCCACCGCAACAGCATTAATGCGCCGCAGATGCAAAGTAATACCACAAACATCTTCCAATGTTTTGTATGCAAGCGTTTGGTCACCATAGGCCTTTATTTTTTACCTCGATAGATTTGTTTGACTTGAAGTTGCTTTGCGGAATTTATTGGTTTACCGCAACTTAGGTATAGTAGCGAAAATTTATGTTGATGCGAGAGTGTGTTGGTAGCGTTGAGGTATAATATGCGCTGCATCAATAATATTACGATTAGGAATAATGAAACTATGGCTGCAATTCCACAAAAATATGAAAACGCCGAGCGTTGGGCTTTTGGTGATACTGAACAAGTCGCAGATGATTTATTGGCGCTGGTTCTTAATGGCACTAAAACAGCAACCTGTGCGGCATTAGATGATGAGGGTGTCCCGCAGGCGGGCGATGTATTTGTTGTGGTCAATGGTCGCAATGAGCCAGTATGCGCAGTTGAGTTGACGGATGTTGAACTGAAAATCTTTGATCAGGTTGATGAGGCACACGCCTTGGCTGAAGGTGAGGGGGATCGCACATTGGCTTACTGGCGTAAAACGCAACAACGATTTTTTGAGGAATACGAACTGTTTTCCCCAGATATGATGCTGATTTGTATGCAATTCAAAGTGCTGGAAATATTCTAATAGCCGATTTACACAGCAGGAAACGGGTTCGTTTTTGGCCAGTGAGCTATATCGAATATGAAAGAAGAAGCCGCCACTCATAAATTTTAGCTATGGGTGACGGATCTCTGAACAATCAAGTCACCCTCATTACCCAGGCGTCTTGATGTCGGTCATAGTGTTTTTTGTAAAGCAGTTTATCTTGGCCATCTAACGTTGCGGGAATACTGGTATTTTCGTCCCACCCATCAAGCTGCATACACAATTCAGGGTCCGATTTACACGGGATACTGACCGTGTTTTCACCTTTATCTACTGGTGCCGACAGCACTGCGTCGTCAACTTCAAAATCTCTGATTTTTACCACAGTATTTCCCATAAAGACTCCTTCCTAACCTGGTGGTATGAGGTATGACCAGATTGGCCGCCTTATTGAGAATAGCCGAGCTTAAAAAAAGTGCCAGAAGTTGTCGCGAAAAAAACCAGCCTTCCTAGCCTGGAAGTTCCGCTACATTAAACTGATTACGTCCATTCTTTTTAGAATAATAAAGTGCCTGATCAGCAGCCAGCATTAAATCAGACTGATCAGTAATGCTGCTGTGCAGATGGGATTGATAGACAGTAACCCCCAAGCTGATGGTAACTTTGCGGAACTTACTTTCACTATGTTTGATACCCATCGCGCGAATAGATTGTAAAATGTGCTCAGCAACCAGGCTGGCCCCTTTTTGATCCGTATCCGGCAAGATAGCCGCAAATTCCTCACCGCCATAACGAGCCACGATATCCGTGCTGCGTTTCAAGGACTTACGCAATGCTCTTGCGACCAATCGCAGGCATGCATCACCAGAGATATGGCCGTAACAATCATTGAAATTCTTAAAGTAGTCGATATCAATCATTAAAACTGCCAGTGGTGAAGCTGAGCGCCTTGCACGCATGAATTCATGGGCGAGCACTTTCTTGAACTCTCGACGATTAGGTAATTTAGTCAATGAATCAGTTCTGGCTTGAATTTCGAGGCGTCGATTAGCCTTAATCAGTTTAAGTTCCAGCAACTTACGCTCGTGGATATCCTCTGCTGTGCCGTACCAGCATTCCACGTTGCCGTGATCATCTACGCTGGGAACGGCGCGAATACGCATCCAGTTCCAGCCTTTTTCCACGTGGCAAAAACGTATTTCGACATCAAGTGGTTCGTGTGTTTGGAGAGAATGCTCCCAACTTATTAATGTGGGATGGCGATCATCAGCATGAATGGTTCGAAGCCATCTGTCTGCCAGCGCCTCTTCACGAGTTAAGCCGGTGATTTTTTCAAAGCGAGAGCTGACATTAGTGATCATGCCGTCTGGGGAGGCCGTCCAGGGGATTTGTGGGTTCAGTTCCACCATATTGCGATAATGTTGCTTACTGCTACGCAACTTCTCTTCCATCTTTTTCAGCGCAGATATATCAATCATGGCGACGGACAGGCCACTAACCTGACCACTCGGGTATTTGGCCGCATTGATGCGCATGAAAAATACCCGTTGTTTATCCGGCATCTGAAACTCAGCATCTGGGATGCTGTCGTTACAGTAGGCTTTTAGTAGGGCACTTTGCAGAATAGGAATGATGCCAGGCAAGAAATCAGCCACTTTATGGCCATTCACTTCAACTGTTTTTTTACCTAATAATTCTGCCAGATAGTCATTTACCGTCAGGTAGTGCAAGGCTGTATCAATAAAGCACAGACCGGCTGGGGCACTGGAATAAATGGATTCCAACTCGAAGAGGCGTTGACTGGCATTGTAAGGTAAATTGCTGAGGTTACGGTCTATTCCCCGATAACCCTTGAATTCGCCATTGTCGTCAAAAAGCGGAATACCACTGCTTTCTACCAAGACTTCGCTGCCATCTGCGCGGATATTCCGGTTTTGCAAGCCCGCAAAAGGAATGCGTTCAGCGGCAATTTCGGCGAATATTTCCCCCACCCGTTTAGCCTCATCTTTCGGCATAAAATCAAATGGGGTTTTACCGACCACTTCATGAGGAAGGTGGCCTAGCAACTCGATAGATTTTGCAGATGAAAACGTATAACGGCCGGCAACATCAACTTCCCAGATCCAGTCTGAATTATTCTCGATGATATCCCGTAAGCTGTTCATTTCTTTTAACAGAGCAATGTCAGCTGATTTTTCCCGATTATCATAATCAGTCATGATGCCCACTCCTGTTTAATCGCGGCTTTCCTTAGATAGAAGTCTGTCGGCTATTATTTAAGCCCGCAGATTGTATAACAGGGACAGATTTAGTACAGCTCAATCGGAATTTTCTTATCTACAAATTATTTTATTATGATTATCACTATAAGAAATAAAGGGAAAATACTAATGACCCATTTAAAGACTTTAAAAAATGGGCCACCCAGATAAAAATAACAATCAATACACCAGGACCAGGCTGACATTATCCTGATAGTCACCCGGTGTCTTTTGATTCTGATTGGGGTTAATCACTGCATGAAAAGGAACAAGTTGTGCAGCGCCAGTGCCTGAGCCGGGTTGCATTGTGCTCACATCCCATAATGTGGTGCCGGAGGCACCCTGATACAGCTGATATTGCAAATAGTCAGTGGTGCTTGCGGAGTTCAGTTTCATTTGTCGCCAATTCGTTATTGGGTTATCCCCTGGCGTAACATAAGTATTAAAGGTGGTACCTTTGGTGCAGGTGAGGGTGATATTTTGGCTGATCGGATTAAATTGTCCGACTAATGCAAAACTACCAAAATTGACATCTGGGGCGCTATTAATAGCGCAATCTTTGCTTACAACCAGTGTGACCGTCACTGATGAGACATCGGTACCTGTCCCGGTGCCAACCCAAGAACCTACGCACCCTCCCAGCACGTTCAGTACTTTGCAGATGTTGTAATTCCAAGCCAAATTGATCACATCTGTATAGGTTCCAGCGCTGATATTGGTGCTAATGACGCCATTATTCCCAGTACGAATATAAATGGGTAAATTTGCGTTCAGTGACCCTAAGTTAATTGATAGCAAACTTGAGCTGGCGTAATCCAATTTACCACCGATAGGTAATGCGGGGCTGAAGGTGCCGGTACGATAAATAGAGTAGGGAATAAGATCGCCAGCTGCATTCTTGAGGTTAAGGGTATTGGTTGTGCTGGATATGGTTGCTGATAAAGTAAATGAACCTAGTAATGCAATTGAGATTAATGCACCGGGGCAGGTCATTGCCGTTGCGCCCTGAGCATTAACGGCAGTACTACCAGCGGCCACCGATGAGCCTGGCGGCAGGGTGACCGTGCCGGGCGAAAAGGAGCAGGAGTCAGCCTGAGCCGGGGGAGCAATCAGCCCTATCAGTAATATCAGCAAAGCGATAATACCCGAGTGGCTCGCGACGAAGCTGATGCTAACGTTATTTGGGGTCATATCCTCTCCATTATTTTCGCTATGAGTGACTTACTTGCAGGTCACAGTGCCTATATCCTGTATGCCCGTACTGGCCTTAAGAGCGAATTGCAGATAGCAACGAGCCCCATTGTCAGCCCGGATTATTTTCAGCTTATTTTGTGGCTTCGCTTGTTCAATATAAGTAATACCGTCCCAGCCGACATAACTGACCGGTTTTGTCTCAGAGGTAAATACCGGGCTGCCCTTAGGCAAATCTTTACCTGACTCATCGGTAATACGTAGCGTAGCGGAGGTAATTTGTTCTAATGGGAAGTCGATTAAATAACCGCTGCGCTCGCTAATAGCCAAGCGCCGTTCAACTTCAGGCATGCTTACATCCGCTGGTAAGCTCATTGGGTCAATCTGGAATTTTGCCTGATAATACGAGGTGACATTAGGGACTAATAGATAGCCGTCGTCGTTGGTGGTACCGATCAGTTGATTTTCATAACTGACCGGAATTTGACCAAACCCATGGGTTGATACCAGTGCGAAAGCATCATTAATGGTGTTACTGGCATAGATGCCATTATTCATGACCACCAGAGAACCGCTAACTTCGCCCCAGCTACGGTAATCACTTTCACTACCATACACGCCAACTCGGCTCTCCAATGCGCGCGTCCGCCAGATAAGGTCGGCCTGCTGATAGCTGCTATTTTCACCCGTGCCATTGGCATAAGCCAGATTCCAGCCAACCCCGCCGTTAGTCGGGGTTGCTCGGCTATAATTCACGCGTTGACTCCAGTTGTTATTGGTATCGCGCACACTGCTGATACTGCCAGCCCCCCAATCCCCAAGGGGGATGCTTAACACCATCTGCGCGTTATAGCCCCTGCTGCCTAATTCCCGGTTGACTGAGAGGTAAACACTGGTGTTGCGCCATAGGGTAGTGTTGTAGCTAACATTGACCAGACGAGTTCGTGCCCCTAATGCATCACGGACATCAAAGTAACCTGAGCCGATTGAGCCATAAGCCCCTAGCCCCACGCTGCCGGTAATTTGGTCAGTACGGCGACTTGGCCGGTATTCACTTTTATAATTTGCCAGATCGCCATAGTTTGGGCTGCGGTTAATCCGTTGCGCATTCACACTGAAAAAAGCATTGCTATAGCTGTAGCCAAGCGAGTATTGATTGCCGCGCCCGCCATAGCGCAGAGACGATGAGGATGACGGGGTGTTGATATTTGTTTCTGAGGGGGCGATACCACTGCCTAAAACGTCATCACCGGCATCACTTATTGTGTATGAACTGTTCAGAACACCATAATTCACGACACGCAAACTGACCCCACTGCCCACCACATTCAGCTGTTTGGCGACATCGGCTCGCCCTTCCAGTGTCAGCCAAGGGGTGGTGCCATAACGTAGCACTCCGCTAGCAACAGGCTCACCATAGTCAGCGGATCGAATGCCATAGTTTTGGCGCAACATGCCACTTGAAACACTAAAGTCCCATAAGCCGGGTTTGAGCAAATCGCTGGCTACATAGAAAGGGATTGAGGTGCTGACCTGGCGGCCTAACGCATCGGTGGTGACCACAGTTGCTTGTCCTGCGCCATTGATTCTTGGCCCATTATCAATCACAAAAGGGCCGGGGTTAACGGATGACGATTGCGTTCTAAAGTTATCAATATAGAGATCAACTGTACTGGGAATGGCTGCCTGACCGGCAAACTGCGGCAGTGGGTAAGTCACTAAGTCCGGGCGAATAGCAAAGTTACGTGACACTTGAAGGCCGCCCACCCGCACCGAACTACTCCATGCCAGCGAGCCGGTTATCAGGTCGCCAGCACTGTAGCTCAGCATGTGATTTTCATCATTTAATCGCCACTGAGTATCGTAGCGGACATACCCTTTTTCTACCGTAACGTTATCGGTATCTGTCAGGTTAGTACGATAAATTCCGGTGTTACTGATCAAGCCAAAATGATCAAACAGGCGCTGTTCTGTCCAGGCCGAAGCATTGCTGGGTTGGCCGCTGCTATTTCCCTGGCTGGCATAGATATCGTAGTTAAACAGTAGTCCGAGGCTGCTTTGCGCCAGATTGTAATCCTCTGTTGCCGCAGTATTCACTCGCTGCTGAGGCAGCCATTCGCTTGGAACATCGATGAGCAATCGCTGACTGTCACCTTGATAGGTGACATGAACTTTATCCATGGCATCAATGGCTACTTCGGGGGTATTTAATGCAGATGCGGGGAGACCCACCGCTTTTAACTGTTCAGGTGTCAAATAATAGTGGCCATCGCGATAAATCACGGGCACGGCCTCGCCAAAGTTACGGCCATTCACCACTAATTCAAGATATAAGGTTGTGTCAGGCATCACCGCAGCAGATGGCGGAGGCGGCAAATCATTCCCCCTTACCGTTAGTGGTATGAATGCAGGGGATATCATTGATGCATACACCAATGTCAAAAAGGGCGATAGCCTGAATTTGATCATCATCCCAAACCCTAACGTATTGACAGTTATTCCTGTTTATCAATGCCATAGCGGCGCATTAATCAATAGACACCATTCATACGAATTGTCTATTGATGAGGAATAGTAATAGGTTTTGGATAACTATTGACCACAGCAGTTAATTGCCCGCTATTGGCGGACGCGGGAACCTGAAAGCGCATTTCAGTGCCTGGCAGAACATAACCCATCAGCCCACTATTGATGCTTTGATTTTGTAAGTTGACCCGAGAAATTCTGGCATGGGTTTGCCCTTGATTGCGAATAGCCAACCACGTTTTGCCGCTATCTTGCACCAGCTTGTAGCTGAGACTCAGTGGGAAAAATGTCGCTGGATTATTGGCATCTTCAGATTTCAGGCCATCACCATAGATGAATAGTGGGACGGAATAGCGCATCTGAAACTTCAGCCCCATATTTAACGAGGGGGTGGCAGCATCTTCGTTGGGATCTTTACGCGGGATCTCATCAATCAACACTCTGAATGCGTGTTCCTGACCTGCTGGTACTTGCGTATTTTTAATCAGCCGGATCAACTGACGTTTACCCGGTAAAATAGTGGCAACCGGTGGGCTGGCGATAACCGCAGACTGGTTGCTGTAATCTTCCTGTCCGGATTTTTGCTGCCACCCTAAAACCCGAATTTGCATATAAACGGGCTGGCTGTCTTTATTTTCCAGCCACAGTGCAGTGGCTTTCTCATGACTATTGATAACTGGATCGATGGGCCAAATAAGTACCGAGGAGGCAGCATAAAGTGGGCTACTGGCAAATGCCGTAGCAAATAAAACCAACGACGCAAGCGATGTTAATTTAATCATGGTGAACTCCTTGTCGGTAAAATACACACACAAAATAAAAAGTCATTTAATACGTGACGGTCACTAATAGCGTATCGGTGTAATTTCCCGCAGTGGGGAATGTGCTACTGGCAAACAATTGCGCATATAAAACGATCTGCTGTAGCGTGCTATTGGCAGTAATGACCTGTGTAGTGCCGCCGTTACTGCCATTGCCCCAAATAACACTGCGAGCGCTATCTTGAAATATTTGGTAAAACAGATATTCGCCGGTCGCGCTGTTGAGTAATCGCCTGCCAGTGGCAATATTCCCAGTGGTATTTGCGCCACTATTTAACGCCAGAGTGATGCTTGGCGTACCGCTACATTGAATAATGATTGAACCGGCATTTTGACTGGAGACGATATTGATGGCCGTTGACAGCGAAGAGACATTGCCAAAATTCAGCGCACCGAAGCTGCTGCTATCGGCAGTGCCACTGCCTAAAATACAGCCGGGCAATATACTTGCTTTCACCGCAAAGGGGCTATTTAAGGTATCTCCATAACTGCCCGTTATGGACAGAGAAAATAAGCCAAGGACCAGCAATTGAATGAAGGTAGGATAATTCACGTTATGTGACATATTGCACCCTCCCTACCAATTAACAGTGACTTGAATGGTGTCGGTATAAATGCCCGCTGCTGGCGTGCTTTGTATCGGGATCAGCCCATAGACGGGGAGGGTTACGGGCTGCCCGCTGGCAACTTGAGAAATCCCGACGGTATTGTCCCAAATATGGCTATGCGCGGCGTCGGTATACAGGTTGTAGTTGACATGCTGATTTGTCGGCCCTCCGACTAAATAGCGGCTGCTGACGCTCCCACTTTGCCCGGCACTGAGTAACACGCTAAAACTGGTGTTTTTGCTGCATTGCACGGAAATTGCCCCACTGTTGGCTTGACCGATAACGCTTATCGGGCGGTTCAGCACCGTGACTGAGCCAAAATTCAAGGTACCAAAGGTGGTCGCCCCCGCCGTCGTCGTACCTGCAATGCAGGTCGGCAATAACGTCGCATTAACCGTGATATTGGCCGTTTTCGAGACGGCATAAACCGGATAAATTCGCAGTAATAACAGTGAGAAAATGAACCATAACAACGCTATTTTATCGATATTTATCCGCAAGTTATCTGGCGTACTACCCAGAATCATACCTGTTACCAACTGACCGTCACGTTGACGGTATCGTTATAGGGGCTAACACTGGGGGTTGTCTGTGTAGGAACTTCACCATAAATGGTGAGCGGGATGGCAGTACCAATAGCGACCGCGGTGCCAGTCAGTTGATCAGTGCCTGTTGATCCCCAAGGCTGGGAGTAGCCATTATCTTTATACAAATTATAATTGACATATTCTGTTGTCCCTCCCGCCAGGCGGCGTTGGGTTGTTAACGCATGGGCACCATTGTCTATTCCGATATTGTAGGTCGTACCTGCACTACAGTATAAATTTAACGCGCCATTAGCCGTGCTGCTGTACGCCTGTCTGATTCGGGTATTTAAAGTCGAGACGCTACCGAAGTTTATGGTACCTAAATTGGTTATCCCACCCGCGTTCGTCCCATCGTTGATATAACATCCCGTAATAATGGTTAATGTCGCGCCTAGCGTTCCGCTTACTGTACCTGCACTTTCTACTGACGGAGCTGCTTGTAATAAAACCATTGCACCTAGAATAAGTAAGGGTTTCTTCATTATTTCTTCCTTAATCATAAAATTTGCAGCCAGGTAATCTAGAATTGAGTTGCGCCAATAACGTAGCGTAACTGATGTTTCGACACTAATCATTAAAAAATCTAGATAATTAATTAATAGCAGCAAGATGCAAAAAGTGTTCAATATTAATCAAAAAATTACTCATCCATCTCATATCTATCATTTATTGGATCTTTTTCTTGAAAAATGACAGAGTTAGTTTAACCCCTACATTCAAGATGAATTGATATTTTATGGTTATAATTATTAATGTGAATCATTTCAGCAGAGTCATAAACTCGTAATGTCTATGAAGAGGGGAATATTTATTGATTAGATTTGTTTCTTAAGTGGATGACAGAAATCCACAGCGCTACTGTGGCTAATAGTGCTGCAACGCCGTAAGTGAATTGCATTCCTCGGGTCATATCCGTTGCTGCTGTCAGTTGAATATCTTGACCGCTTGACGCGAAGGCAAAAATAGCGCCCATAACCGATGCACCGGTGATAAGCCCAAGGTTGCGTGACAGGTTAAGCATGCCGGAAACAACACCGCGTTGATCCGCGCGAACAGATTTAATCATCAGGGTATTGTTAGCGGTCTGGAAAATGGCATAACCTGCCGTAATCAGACAAACCGGGACGACATAACCGAGGACACCAAAGCCTGTGGGGATTATCGTCAATATCATGGCTCCGAAAGCGACACCGACCAACCCGCTGGTGACCATTATTTGAGCTCCTAACTTATCCACCCCATAGCCTGCCGGAATACCGCTCAGCGCTGCGACTATCGGGCCAGCCGACATCGCTAACCCAACCCATTGCGCTGACAAGCCCAGCGCCCGTGAAAGATAAAATGGCCCGACAATCAGTGTGGCCATCATGATGGTCGTGACCAACATGCTCATGATTAAGCTTCCGCGTAACACTGAATGGCGTAACAGGGTGGTTTGAATTAAGGGGGATTTCACTTTTTTTTCTGCCCAGCCCAATAGCCCGACACCGATGGCTGCTCCGGCTAATAATGCTAAATTGCGCGCATCAAATGTGCCATGGCCCCATGTCATCGACAGCGCATACAGCGCGAGAGTCAGGCCCAACAGCAACATCCCGACGGGATCAAAACCAGAGGCTGGTTTAGTGAATGAAGTCCTATTACAGGGCATGTAACGTGATATCAGGAACAGAGCCAACAGCCCAAAAGGGATATTAATTAAGAATATAGCAGGCCAACCGAATCCGGCAATGAGCATGCCGCCGAGAGAAGGGCCAAGGGCCGTGCCGATAGCGGATACTGTGCCGAGCATACCCATAATGCGCCCGGTTTTTTCTTGATTCACCGTTTCCCCCACCAATGCCAGCGTCAGAGTCATCATGGTGGCAGCACCTAACCCTTGTAAGACTCGGGCGGTAATCAATATTCCCATGCTGGGTGCCAACGCACAGCCCACCGATGCGGCGGTGAATAATCCAATCCCGGCTTTTAGCAACCAGCGTTTGTCAATGATATCGCCGATGCGCCCAATACTGATGGCCGATGTGGTGATGGCCAATAAATAGGCCAATACCACCCATTGCGCTTGTTGAAAAGAGGCGTTGAAAGATTGCGTTAATGTAGGCAATCCTACATTGGCGATACTGGTGGCTAATGAAGAAAGCAGCATCGGTAGGGAGAGGCTGAGCATTGTTCTTCGCAGGTGGGCGTTATCAACATTGACTGTATTTATATTGTGGGTATCTGTTTTCATGTGGGGGGGCTCCAAATAAGATTTATTCAGAAGGCTATTCCATTACATGGCAGAGCGGAAGACGCACGAAATGCAGTTTATTGCTGCATTCAACGCCATGTCATCACCGGTTGTGCTAAAGTGACTGAATGACAAAACCTGATCTCAATTTACTCCTTACTCTCAATGTTCTGCTGGCGGAAGGCAGCGTAGTGCGTGCCGCCCAGCGATTGGGGCTAAGTCCATCGGCAATGAGCCGTGCGCTGGCGAGATTACGCCAAACCACCGGTGATCCTTTATTAGTTAGGGCGGGGCGGGTGTTGGTTCCCACGCCAAGGGCGCTTGAACTGCGTGAGCAGGTCAGCCAATTAGTTGAGGGCGCAACATCGGTGCTGCGCCCAGCGGAGAAACTCAATCTTGCACAGCTGACGCGTATTTTCACATTGCGTACCAGTGACGGTTTTGTGGAAAATTTTGGTGCGACGCTGTTGGCGCGAGTTAACCAAGATGCTGTGGGGGTGCGGTTGCGCTTTATGCAGAAAATGGACAAAGACAGTGCATTACTGCGTGATGGCATTGTCGATCTTGAAACCGGTGTCGTGGGCTCTTCGGCCAGCCCTGAATTGCGCACGCGCGGGTTATTTCGCGATCGCTTTATTGCTGTTGTTAGGGCGGGCCATTCATTGAGCCAAGGGGAGATATCCCCCGAACGATATGCTAGCCAGGGCCATATTATGATTTCACGGCGTCAGGGCCATAAAGGGCCAGTTGATGATGCTTTGCAATTAGTGGGTCTGGAACGAAACGCAGTGACTTATGTTGACGGAATCTCTACCGCGTTGGCATTAGTGAAAGGATCGGATTTGGTTGCCACGGTTCCTGAACGTCATACCCGGAACCTGCGCAGCGGGATGTTTAGCTTTTCTCTGCCGATAACCTCACCGGTTATCATGATTTCTATGCTCTGGCACCCACGTATGGAGGCTGATCCGGCGCATCGTTGGTTGCGCCAATGTGTGTTGGATGTGTGTGGTGATGACCATCAGGGCGGCAAAACGTTACCGCCCTGATAGGCCAGCAAACTAGAAGTGTGGTATCGCCGTTCCCCAGTTGCGCCAGTCTTTAGGCTCTTGTGGGTTAAGCAGGAAATGTTGATTCACACTGGCTTTCGGTGCCAATGGGGTAGTTGGCGGTGTGGCGAAAGCAATGCCACCGCGAATAAACTGCTGGAAGGTGCCACTTTTCACCACTCCGCCGGTCAGGCCAAATT
>NZ_JBLWEX010000235.1:0-19947 GCF_048323875.1 Yersinia sp. LJYL362 | reverse complement strand
TCTGGCTGCATGTGCTTTCACAGAAAAACATGACGATCACCTGGGGATACTACTTTCGCACTGGGATTATCATGACTCTACCTGTGCTGTTTGTCACACTGACCGCACTGGCGCTGCGCCTCTCCCTCAATCTGTCATGAGACACTGATATGAACAATATGACTATTTATCACAACCCGGCCTGCGGTACCTCACGTAACACGTTGGAGATTATCCGTAACAGCGGTACAGAACCGACCATTATTTACTATCTTGAAACACCGCCCTCACGCGATGTACTGATGAAACTTATTGCTGACATGGGGATCAGCGCACGGGCGCTGCTGCGTAAAAACGTTGAGCCTTATGAAACACTAGGGCTTGCTGAAGATTGCTTTACTGACGACCAGTTAATCGACTTTATGCTGCAATATCCAATCCTGATTAATCGTCCGATCGTGGTGACGCCGTTGGGAACTCGGTTGTGCCGCCCGTCAGAAGTGGTATTGGAGATTCTTTCTGATGCCCAAAAAGGGGCTTTTACCAAGGAAGACGGTGAGAAAGTTATTGATGATGCGGGTAAACGACTGAAATAAAGTTCAAGGAAGCAAGATCCCCCTTGTCCGTTATTTCGTCATGAAAACGAGGGTAGTTGGATCTGCACCATTGACAACTCTTATGGTACTTCGCTGCTGGATGGCCAGGACTGGTTGTTGAAAAACTATGGTTCTAAAAGTATGAATTAGCTGTATTCTATTTTAATGCCAAATATCTTTCGGTATTCCTATGGTTGTAACTGACTTAGATGCATTAAATATCTTAAGTACCCCGATTTGGGTGGTATTACCCAAAAATCAGGAAATACTTTTTGCTAACAAGGAAGCCCGAAAAATTGCTGGTGATATTCAGTTGCCGCGCATGCGTAATGGACGATTTTCTGCGCATGCACAGCAGCATCTGAATGCCTATCTTCCTGCTCTGGCTGTGAATGATCCCATTATTGAAATTTGGACTATTCAGACAGAAGAAAATGCTTTTCCACTGAGTTGCCGTCTCTCCTTAACTCAGCTAGAACCCTATGGTTCGGTTATTATTTTTGAAGGGCTTTATATTTCAGAAAGTGTGGTAACCCAGCCGACCAGCCCCAAGCTAATAGCAAAAGCTTATTCCCGCAGTGAACAGAGTTTTTACGAGCAATTTTTTAGTACCAATACCGCTCCAATGCTACTGATTGATCCATCACAAGAGGGGCTAATTGTTGATGCAAATCAGGCGGCAACCCGTTTCTATGGCTATTCGCGGGATGAAATGTGCAGGAAACACACCTGGGAAATTAATAGTATGGGAAAGGATGTGTTGCCTGTCATGAATGAGGTCGCCAAATTACCGGGTGGGCATAAGCCACTTAACTTTATTCATAAATTAGCGGATGGAAATACCCGTCATGTCCAAACCTATGCCGGGCCAGTTGAGTTAGATGGCATAAGATTGATGCTTTGTATTATTCATGACATTACTGAGCAAAAACGGCTTGAACAGGCGCTAGAACATGCTGCTTTGAAAGATCCACTGACAGACTTAGGCAATCGGCGTCAGTTCTTTCCCTTGGTCGAACATGCGCATGCTCAGAGCCAGCGCTATGGCCAAAATTTCAGTCTGATTTTATTGGATGTTGATCATTTTAAAAATATAAACGACCAACTTGGGCATCATAAAGGTGACGAAGTTCTGATTTTACTGGCCAGAACACTGGAATCTATCATTCGCGAGTGCGATATCGTATTCCGTTGGGGCGGTGAGGAATTTACCATTCTTCTGCCCTCAACTAATCTGGAGGGGGCATTGCAATTGGCTGAATCTATTAGAGAAACCATTCAGATGATCTGCCAACCTAACTTGCCACCGCTCACGGTCAGCATTGGAGTCGCGCAACATCAGGTGGGCGAGGACACTGATAGTTTGTTTAAACGTATGGATGAGGCGCTCTATCGTGCCAAGGCGTCAGGACGCAACAGGGTGCTGGCTGCGTAGAAAAGTCGACAAGCAAATAAAAGACATCGATCAACGCCTTTCGGTGTGACTTATTCCAGCGGCAAACTGACCAGCGGTTTGACTTCGCGCAGAACAAATGTTGTTTGCATCTCTTTAATCCCCGAAAGTCGGCGGATAACCGACATCGCGAAGGTTGAGAAACTGTCGAGGTCTTCGGCAACCACTTGTAGCAGGAAGTCGGCATCCCCCGCGACGGCATAGCAAGCAATCACCGGCTTTAGCGCCCCGACCTGCATTTCAAACAACTTTGCTTCTTCCTCACTGTGACTGTCAATTTTCACCCGAATAAAGGCCAAAATCCCTAAACCTATTTTCCGACGATCAATATTGGCCTGATAACCGGTAATAATGCCGCTTTCTTCAAGTTGCTTCACTCGCCGCCAGCACGGGGATGTCGCCATCCCTACTTTATCGGCCAACTCTTGGTTGGTCATCCGGCCAGAGTGCTGTAATTGCTTGAGAATTTTGATATCTGCCGCTGTTATTAATGATGATGGCATTTTCTACCTGATTATTATTTTGTTTGGGTATATTTTACCAATATTAGCCGAGTCCAGCTGATAAAAGAAAGCACTTACCTACGCGGGAGAGATATGATCTTGTGCACATCATTATTGGCAAAAGGGCATGGCTGTGGCAGATCAAATACGGATCGCAATTATCGTTAATCCCGAGCTTCCAGTTGGCTTGATTGCCAATACCACCAGTGCGGTGGGGATTGGCCTGGCGGCTAAATTTCCACAATTGGCAGGCACGGCATTGTCCGACTCGGAGGGGCAAGAGATTGATGTTAGCTCAAAATTGCCAGTACCTATTTTGCAGGCGAATGCTGCGCAGATGAGATACGTATTACTGAAAGCGTTAGCGGCCACTCATGAGCGGGCAATTGTGCCTTTCCCTGCATTTGCGCGCTCGATGCACAGTTTTCAGGATTATGAAGCGGCATTTCCGCTACGTTCGCTGGCTGATGAGCAATTGGATGGTTTGGGATTGGTGGGGCCGGAGAAGTGGGTGCGTTCATTGACCGGTGCATTAAAACTGTTGCGCTAATCGATGAGTGATTGATGTGAGAAATAAGCGGGCTCTGGAATAGAACCCGCCGCTGTATTTCCCTACCAATCAATGTCCTACCAATCAACGTACTAGCTGAGCTGACTTAATTGCAATTGACTGCTGGCTACGCCATTGATGTATAACTCGCGATGCTCATGTTCTGGCAAGTTAATGGTCAATTCATGCCAGGCGGGTTGATAGCTTCCCGTGCGTTCAAAAGTGATATCAATGCGGTGATTGTCGGTCGTAACTTGCCAGCTCAACCACAATGCTGCCCCTTGCTGCCAACGGTGGCTCTCACCATCATCGTCAAACAGCATCCCGCTGGATTGGCCGCCTCCTTTGGTGGGATAAAGCGCCAGTTCGCGTTGGGTATCTTGCTCGGCATTCACGAAAGCAATACGTCGTGACAGTGGCAGCGCAGCACCGGCGCGCACCAACAGAGGCAGGCGCTCGAGTGGCGCATCTAACACAATGGTTTGCCCGCCGCTATACCATTGGCCGGTATGGAAACAATACCAACCCACATGATTATCCGGCAGATAGAGCTGGCGTTGGCGTTGGCCCAGCTCTACCACACTGGCAACCAGTAAATCACGGCCCAGCATGAAGTCGTCATTTTCTTTAAACGTGCGGCTATCGTGCTCATGATCGAGGAAAGTTGGGCGCAACATCGGCTCATCATCATGAGTTGCTTGCCATTGCAAGGTGTAAAAATAAGGTAATAATCGATAGCGCAACGCCATGGCATCGCGAATCATTGGTGTGGCGGCGGGGTACATCCACGGCTCATTGACGGTGTTATCGTCATTCCATGAGTGAATGGTAAACCGTGGATGCATTACACCGTTTTGTACCCAGCGAATGAATAATTCCGCTTCCGGTTTATCACCTGAAAAACCACCCACATCGTGACCGAGGTTATAGAGCCCGGACAGGCTCATGCCCAGCCCCATGCGGATGTTATAGCGCAGGGTTTGCCAACTGGTGCGGTTGTCACCACTCCAGGTTTGGGCGTAACGCTGCATTCCGGCACAGCCAGAGCGTGATATCAGATATGGGCGCATTTCGGGTGCGAATACCTGTTGAGCCTCCATTGAGGCGCGCATCATCAGCAAAGGCATCACCGGTCTGATGTGTTTGATGGCAATAGCTTCACCGAATCCATTGCATTGCGCTTCGCCATCCCACACTTCGTATTCGTTATTGTCATTCCAGGTTGAACCAATTCCCAGTTCTAACAGTTGTTTAGTGACATTTTCCTGCCACCAATCCACGGTTTCTGGGTTAGTGAAATCAAGGTGAGAGCCTTCGTCATCCCAAAATGACGAGCGCTCCGGTAGCCCACTTTCACCATCGCGAATAAAGAGTCCGCGCTCAGCAACTTCCTGATATTTAGGATGATCTTGCAATAGACAAGGTTTGATATTCGCGGCTAACTTGATCCCGGCTTGCAGGAACGCCTGACTCATCACCTTTGGCTGCGGTACTTTCTCGTCATTCCAGTTAAACACATAGCGCTTATTATTGATGGAGGTATAGCCGGACGAAAGCTGGAATGAGTCACACGGAATATCATGCTGCTGACACAAGGTAATGAACTTTTGTAACTGCACCTGTGCATCGGGGGCATCAGTGTAGTGCATGGTGGATCCGCTGTAGCCGAGGCTCCATTTAGGGCCAAATTGCGTTTTACCGGTCAGGCGCACAAAGGCTTTGGTGACATCCAACACTTTCGGGCCGAGGAACATATAGTAATCAAGGTCACCGGCTTCGGCCTGGTAACGCCGATAGGCCAGATGATAGTTATCAATTTCGTTACCTAAATCCAGCCAGCAACTGCTTAAGTTGTCATAAAACAGACCAAAGCTAACATCATCACGACGGGTTATAGTGAAAGGAATGTGCTTGTAAAGCGGGTCAGTGCTGGCAGCGTTATAGCCCATAGCATCTAGATTGCGCATTTCAAAGCGGCGACCCGCGCGGTTAAGATCGCCAGCTTTCTCACCCAGCCCGTAATACTGCTCATTGGGATAGCGGCGCTGATAGTGAGCAATCGCTTCTCCTTGCGGGCTGAGAAGATAAGCACTGGTTGGCCTGTCTGCCGCCAGCGGTTGCCACTCACCGTGCTGATTTTTATATTCCCATTCCAAGTACAAAGGTTGATGGATGGTGACTCGCAAACAGTCAGTGGTCACTATTAACTGCTGTTCATGGTGCTCCAACTGATAACCCGGCACAGAAAAACCCGCCAAACTCAGGCGATCACGCCCAGACCACGGAACGTCACCTTCTGGTGCTATGCTCCAGGTGCGGTTCAGTGCCAACTCACCATTGCGTTTAATTAGCACCCGGCAGAGGTTTGGCTCTAACACATACAGACAAAATATATGACGGTCATCGACCAGTAATTCCAGATGGTCAGGGTATTCATTGATTAACAGCCAGTTTTTTAATGTTTTCATTACAGCTTATCTCTTAAAGGAATACATCAGGCAGCCGGTTGATTTTTATTGCGGCGCTCAGCAAACAGGGAGACTAAGAACACGGCACCAATCAAATCGAAGAAGCCCATGGCGACAAACAGTGGGTTAAAGCCGATGGTGTCGGACACCGCGCCGATTAATAAAGTAAACAGGAAACTGGCTATCCAGGCTGAAGAACCGCGTAGCCCGTTGACAGTGGCCACTTGGTTTTTATCAAAAGATTCAACCACGAGTGCACTGAGCATGCAGGAGATAACCTGATGACCAAAGCCGCCAATAGAGATTAATGCAATCGCCAGATACGGGTCTTTAGTGATAGCCACAAAGGCCAGTGAGACCATCATGAAGGCACCGGTGACTGAGCTGGCGACCACCGAGTTAATGCGGCTGCAACCGAACCATTTTTGATAGAGTTTGGTTAAGTAGCCGCTGGCAACACTGCCGATATCTGCCGCGAGGAAAGGCAGCCAGGCAAACATGGCGATTTGTTTTAAATCCATGCCGCGCTCGGTCGCCAAATACAGCGGAACCCAGAAGCTAAACACGGCCCAGGCGGGTTCTGCCAGGAAAGCGGGGATAGCAATGCCGTAGAATTTCTTGTTTTTGCTGAGGATAGCTAAGGATTTCAGGAACGGCAGCCGTGGCAATACTGGCTCATTATCCTGATGAATCAGTTCAAATTCTTCTTTACTCAGATTGGGGTGGGTATCCGGTGAATGGTAAAAACGCCACCACAACAGCACCCAAACCATGGCTAAGGCACCGGAGAAGAGGAATGCGCCTTGCCAGCCGAGCGCCACATGGGCCAGTACGATAATGGGGGGTGCTAACATCGCGCCAATGGAGAAGCCCACACCAGCCCAGCCCGCCGCAATCGGGCGCTCTTTTTTCGGGAACCAATCCGAAATTGCTTTGGCGTTGGCCGGTGTGGCGGCGGCTTCAGCACTGCCCATAAAGAAGCGCAGCACGGCTAATTGGAACCAGGTGCCTGCTCCGGCGTGCATCATGCACACCACGGCCCAAACACTGGCGCAAATCAGGAACCCCATTTTTAAACCTATAACATCAATTAACCAGCCACAGAGCGGCTGAAATACGGTGTAAGCCAACTGGAATGATGCCACTATCCATGAATATTGTTCAGTGGTCATATTCAGGCTGGTTTTTAACTCAGGGGCCAAAATGCCCAGCGAGTTACGGGTAATATAGTTAACAGTGACCCCAAGCAGAAATAACGCCAGCATCCACCAACGTAATGATTTTATTTTCCGTCGCCCAACAACTTTTGCGGATTGATTAATCTCAACACTCATCCCAGCCTCCTGGTGTTGGTCAGTAGTCAATTAACCTGACCAACTTATTGTTTTGGTAAGATCTATTTTTGGTTATTAAGATTATGCTGAGTTTTAATGTGATTTGGCTCACATTAAAATTAGCCAATAAAATACAATTATCTGATATTTATAATATTTTTATATTTAATCAAAAACAACCGGACTGATAAGTCTTTAAAATTGGTTTACCAAAACTTCATTATTTTGGTAAAAACAAAGTAACTAGCTTAAATTGGCTTTAATACGCGTTTTTTTGAAAAAATTTTCATAATCTGGGTGATATTTCAGCATTTATATCGTGTAACGCCCTAAATAAGCGATTTACCGGCTATGAAAATTTTTTCATTTGCTAATTTGAGAGAGATCACAAAATGAATGGAAAGCTAAAAATACAAGAAATAGCTCATCAGACCGGCCTTTCAATTAGCACAGTATCCAGAGTATTAGCCGGCAAAGCGAATACCAGCGCGAAGGCAAAACAGCGAGTGATGGCCTATGCGCAGTCACAGGGGATTTTGCAGAATTTATCCAGCGGGCGGTTAATGCTCAATAACATTATGGTATTTGCACCACACCGGGCTTTTGATGTGCGTACTGATATCTTTTACTACAAAGTCATTCAGGGAATAACTGAAGCCGTCAGTCAACATGAGGTGATGATTCGCTACTGCGGATTGTCTGAAACGCACAGCGATATCTCCCTATTTCTGGAGAAAATGACTAATCCTCAGACGGAAGCGGCAATTATTATTGGTATCGATGATCCGCGTATCCATACACTCGCGGCTGGTGTGCATAAACCGTCGGTATTAATTAATTGTCGCGACAAAGAAATGTCATTGGACAGTGTTTCCCCTGACCATCAATCGATCGGCGAATTTTCTGCCAACTATCTGATACAACAAGGGCATCGGCATATTTTGACGTTGCAATGTTTACGGCGCAACACCATGGAATTGCGGTTGGTGGGGATTAAAGAGGCCTTCGCCAGCAATAATATGCATTTTGATGATAACCAACATCTGGTGACCACTCACGGTTTCGGCGCAGAAGAAGCCGAGCAGGCCATCGCTGCTTTTATCGCGGGTTGTGAAGATAACAGCCAACTGCCTACGGCTATTTTGGCGGGAGGTGATTACATGGCTGTAGGGGCTGTTAATGCATTGAATAAAATGAATATAAATGTACCGGAGAGCGTTTCAGTCATGAGCATGGACGGTTTTAATTTGGCCGAAATTCATGATGTTCCGCTGACGGCAGTGCATGTTCCGCGTGACGAGTTAGGAGCGGAAGCTATCCAGTTATTGCAACGGCGTTTATTGCGATCCGATGCCCCTGTCAGTAATACCCTTCTACAAGGCAAATTAGTGGTTCGCTCTTCGGTGAAGCAAATTAATCAGAAAAGAATTCTACCTGCTGCGAATAAGTGCTCAGATCAGTTATATGACTTGTAATGCTTATAGGCATGAATATGCCGTTTTATACAAATAACCCCCTGATTGCCCACAAGTAGACAGTTAGCGCTATAGTTTACTGTTAGGTTTACCCACTTGATGGGGTTGAAAAAATTGAAAATAAACATAAATAGGTTTTATCTAAGTCTGATGGGGATATACCTAATCAAGTAATGAATTTAAGGATATAACCGCATGGAATTTAAAGACTATTATGCCGTCATGGGTGTCGAGCCCACGGCTTCCCTAAAAGAGATTAAGACAGCCTATCGCAGGCTGGCACGTAAGTACCACCCGGATGTCAGTTCCGAGGCTGATGCTGAAAGTAAATTTAAAGAAGTTGCCGAGGCTTACGAAGTATTAAAGGATACCGAGCGGCGAGCTGAATATGACCAATTAAGATTACACCGTAATGATCCAGGCTTTGGCCGACATCAGTTTGATCAATACAATACAGGTGGCCAACAGTGGCACAGCAGTGCTGGTGGCGGCGCTCATGATTTCTCGGACTTTTTCGAATCCTTCTTTGGTCACCGCGCTTCTTCAGCTCAACACTCATCTCATCGGGCATCTCATGGGGTACGTGGGCAGGATCTTGAGATGGAGTTACCTCTCTTTTTAAAAGAAACGTTAGCTGAACAGACTAAGCCGATCTCTTACAAGATACCGACCATTGATGCCTCGGGCTTCCCGGGGGCTGAAACCTCTAAAACATTGAACGTAAAAATTCCTGCCGGTGTGGGCGATGGCGAACGTATCCGCCTTAAAGGGCAAGGGGCTCCGGGTATTGCCGGCGGAGCCAATGGGGATTTATACCTGATTATTCGCATTGCACCGCACCCGTGGTTTGATATTGTTGGTCAGAATTTACACATAGTGGTACCGCTAGCCCCATGGGAAGCAGCATTGGGAGGTAGTGTCGAGGTACCGACATTGACCGGGAAAATTGCCTTAACCATCCCGGCGGGTAGTCAAAGTGGTAAACAGCTACGTATTAAAGGCAAAGGCCTGGTCAGCAAAAAAGGAACGGGGGATCTGTACGCCATCCTCAACGTGGTCATGCCACCGAAACCAGACGAGAAAACGCGGGCGCTTTGGCAACAATTGTCAGAGCAGGCAGCATTTAATCCTCGGACTGGATGGGAGTAACAGATTATGGCTGAAATAGAGATAACCTACACTGTGACTGAGTTATGCCAGTCAACGGGGATCATGCAAGATGAATTGGTCGAGGTCGTCGGGCTAGGTGTCATTGTGCCATTAGAGCCCGCGGCCACGGTTTGGGTTTTTGATGCGGATGCATTGAACTGCCTTCAACGCGCCCGCCGCTTGCAACATGAGTTGGATTTGGACTGGTCTGGTGTCGCCATGACCCTGACCCTGCTTGAGCGAATTGAGCAGTTAAAAAAAGAAAACGACCAATTGCGCAGGCAGCTTAATCGTTTTGTTCAAACATCTTAACAAGACGAACACGGGTTGCTGGCCCAACCCGTTGCCTCTATTTAAACACAGCGGGTATCGCTTATAGGCTGCTGACGCCGCCATCGACCCGAAACTCGGTACCGATGACAAAACTGGATTCATCTGAAGCCAGAAATACCGCCGCGTGAGCAATTTCAGCCGGTGTCCCCATTCTTTTGATCGGCACCAATTGGCGAATTTGTTCAGCCAGTTTTTCTTCTTCACGACCCGATAATCCCAGTTTTTGCAGTGCGGGAGTTTGTGTTGGCCCGGGGCTTAATCCATTAACCCGAATCCCTCTTGCGGCCCATTCTCCTGACAACGTCCGGGCAAGCGATAGCAACCCCGCTTTGCTGGCGGCATACACACTGCTTTGTGGCAAACCTATATGGACACTTGCTGAACCGCAAAGAATGACAGAGGCTGGGTTAGCTAGCAGGGGAAGTAATGATTGCAATAGGAAAAAAGGACCTTTCAGGTTGGTTGAAAGCACCCGTTCAAAACTAGATTCGTCCCATTCTTCTATTGGATGATGAGTCACATCACCAGCATTGATATAAACGATATCCAGGCGTGGCCAGTTTTCAGCAAGTTTAGCGGCCAGTTGCGATTGGTCTGCGATATTGCTGGCGTCACTTTGTAGCAATAAAACAGGTTCTCCTAGTTCGGCATGGGCTGCCTGCAATGCGGCGGTATTTCGGCCCGTGATGGCGACAGTCGCCCCCTCGGCAAGGAATTGGCGTGCAGTTTCCAACCCAATACCGCTAGTCCCTCCGGTAATCAGCGCATATTTATCTTTTAAGCGATTCATGGTCAGTCTTCCAATTGATAGCAGTGGAAGACCATTTTTAATACAAAAGTATCTAAAGTATAGTAGGTACCAATTTGATACTAATGATGCAATAGGAATGTAATGACCACATATCAGCCCCTGACACCTAAAAATAAATCGGCACCTGATAGTGCCACCGAGCAAGAAAAGTGCCCAATGGTGCAATTTGTTGAGCTTATTGCCGGGAAGTGGGCAATACCTATTCTTTATCGTTTGATAGTGACAGGTACTCCTATTCGATTTGGTGAGCTACAGCGGGCGATTGCTCCTATTACCCAAAAAGAGCTGACCCGACAGCTGCGGGCTTTCGAGCAACGGGGGTTGGTGCATCGCAAGATCTACGCCGAAGTCCCGCCGCGTGTTGAATATGAGATTACTTCTTTGGGGCAAACATTAAAGCCAACACTGGACTCCCTGGCGCAGTGGATGAGGGACCATCATCGGGAGCTGAATAGCAGTTTATAACGCAGGTTATTAGAAAATAGAGAAAAGGCTGATTTTTTCGCAATCTACATTTCAGCTATCGCGTAAAACAAGTTGGATGTACTACATTTAATATGCTGCTCATTAATTATGCAGTATCAAAAATGGCAACAATAGTTTCAAGGAGAAAATATGAGTAAGATAACTGGTTGTTGTTCAGAAGATAGTCATCCCAATAGCCGAAGGAACGTGCTAAAAGCAGCCTTAGGCATCACCGCAGCCACTGTTATTGGCGGGGTTGGACTAGGGCTACCTCAAATATCATATGCGGCCTCCCTAACACAAGAAGAGCGGGATAAATTAACGCCCAATCAGATAGTGGAAGGTTTGAAGCAAGGTAATACAAGATTTGTTTCCGGAAAAATGCAGCAACACGATTATCTCGCACAAAAACGCAGTAGTGCAGAGGGGCAATTCCCTGCCGCCGTTATCTTGAGTTGTATTGACTCCCGAGCACCGGCGGAAATTATTTTTGATACGGGGATTGGTGAAACATTCAATGCCAGAATTGCTGGCAACATTTCTAATGATGATTTATTAGGTAGCCTGGAGTTTGCCTGTGCTGCTGCGGGTGCAAAAGTCATTTTGGTCATGGGACACACAGCATGCGGAGCAGTCAAAGGGGCTATCGATAATGTTGAACTTGGCAACCTGACTGGCCTACTCAATAAAATCAAGCCTGCCATTGATGCGACTCAATTTGATGGTGAGAAAAGTGGCAAGAATGAAAAGTATGTCGATGCCGTCGCAAAGAATAATGTGAAACACACTATTGAAGAAATTCGCAAAAATAGTGAAATACTGAATAAGTTAGAGAAAGAAGGGAAAATAAAAATAGTGGGTAGCATGTATAATCTGAATGGCGGAAAAGTCGAATTCTTCATGTAATAACAGGTGTTTCTATTCCCCTTGAGATATTTCAAGGGGAATATGAACAGTAAATTACATTCTTAGCATTAATTTATCAATCCTATAATGTTTTTTGTTGACATACCCCCCTTGGTAGTAATTAAATTTTGTGATTATATGATAAAAGAAAAACTTGTACGGTGAGCTAGATATCGTTATAACGTGATAAAAATATCTGAGTCCACTGAACCGTTATATAAAAGATTTAATCAATAAATAATCTCCATAGATGAAAGTAAAGAAAATCTGTAATGTTATGGTTATGTATTAATAGTAAATAACTTGATTTGATATTATTAAATAATATTTATCCCTTGAATTTTTTAATTATTATTGTATGTTAACTCAGTGATTGTCGGTGGTTTTCTAAATGAATAAAACCAGGCATAGATATCCCAAATGAAAGTATCTATTCCATTACTATTATCTATTGAATAATAACTGATAATATATTGATTGTTCTTATTATATTATGATATGGCTACTGATTTATGCTCATGCTAGGGGGATGTTTTACATTAAAAAAATATTTGGTATATTAAATATAATTAAAAAATATAATTTAATTGGTTTTATTCATTAAGTGAACGCAATATTCAGCACAAGTTCTCTTATCACATCTGTAGTGTGATTTATCTTAATTAACTGAGTGAATATATTTGTAGGGGTTATTTATGTATGTTGATACAGTCTCTGTTGTTTCTGGCAGTAAATTCATTGATATTAATGGTAAAGGAGTGATTGATTATGAAAAAGAGATATCATTGGATTGCTGTATGAACAAAATACACTTCCACTCTAAAAAATTAACCATTGATATTAATGAAAAACAAAAAAGATTGGTTATGTGTTTGTTTAATGATTTTAATAGAAAACAAGACATTATTAAGGTTGTTTGGTATGAAAACCATAAAAGCATTTCTGATAATAATTACCATCAATTGATACATAAATTTAGAGTACATTTAAAAAATGCAGGTATACCTGATGGTATTGTTAAAACCATTAATAGATATGGACTGAGATTAGATTCTGGGATACTCAGTACAATGGTATCAAATCAGATGATAGATAGGTTTACTGGCTATTAATAATTGAGGGTTATCCATTCCGTTTCTATGTTGAATTTGCGGAGTTTGAGAGGTAAGGGTGTTATCACTTTTTAATCAGATAGTCATAACACCCTATGAAATATTGATTGGCAATAATGGATGTACGCTGTAAATAGTCATTGGATGATGTATTTTTTATCAGGTTAATGATATTTTTAATCAGGTGATCAAATAATCGAGTGCGGATAAACAAACGACGCCAGTATTAGATGAAGATGAGAGTGTTGGAGCTGATAATTTTAACAAGAAATAGAATGAGGACTGAAATTAAAAAATATAGTTTACGTGAATAGAGAGACAGTAATCATAAATTTAAATCAGGGTGGTGCTGAATGACATAATTCCTCTATTTATATAGGGGGTTAATCTGGTCGGTGTGTTAAATCATACGGGCAAAGAAAGTTCTATCAATTTTTTTAATGTACTTGATGTTCATGGCTATATAACGATTGAAATCCATAATAATATCTTTGCGGTTATTCCTGTATCATTTTCTTTTTTAGTGTGAGACTTTCATGGCGATATCGTTCTACAAGAAATAATAGTAAGGCATGTAAAATAATGTTATTTTAGCTAGGTTTTTATTGGCGTTTTGTTTTTTACGGTACTTGGATTATTTGTGGGAAGTTTTTTAAATGTTGTTATTTATCGTCTTCATATTATTATAGCCGATAATTCCTCTACAAATGCAGTGAATAGCAAATAAGTGCGCTTCTTTGCGTATAGATTTAACTTATTTTCCCTGGATCTTATTGTCCAAATTGTTATCACTTTTTAAAGTTTAGATATAATACCCCGCTGTTTGGTTGGTTTTTTTTCAAAATGATTATCTGACATTTTATTCTGTTTCATATGCTTTTTATTTTTCATATATCATTTTAGTCAGCGGTACTCGATGAGTAAAAATTTCGTGTGAAATGTTACCTATTTTTTTTGAGTTTTAATTACTATTGTAGAATTGATTTTTTCTACTTTGATAGCGATAAAATGATTCATTTCGGCTTCTAAATTTTACTCATATTTATTGCTTTTCGTTTTTTGATGTCTTTAGATTAAGGCCTAATGATGTCATTTCTGTTAATTTCTAAAATCATGTTTTTAAGTGTGAGAGATTCAATGGGCGAAATAATTATTGGGGATATTATTTTTAATCCACTAAAGAGAACCCTTGGTAAAAATAGGGGTATTATCAAGATAAGAAATAAAGAATCAGAGGTATTGTCTTTATTGTGCTCCCACTATCCTAATGCTCTTACTCGTGAAGATATCGAAGGGACGGTGTGGGAGGGAAGTTATGTGACTGATAATACACTAACGCAAACGATTAGTAACTTACGTCATGCTTTGGATGATAAAGATCATGAGATTGTGACTACAATTCCTAAGAGAGGATATTGTATTGGTATTAAACCTGATTACACTGCCAATATTTCAGAAGATAATCCACTTATTACAAGCTTAAATATATCAGACAGCCTTAGTCATGAAATTATCCGTTCTCCTTTAGAGGGTATTAGTTTAACTAGTAAAGTTTTTGTATTTATTTTTTTCTCTATTTGTTTATTTGTTTCATTCAATATGACATTCCACTATTATCAGGTGAAAATAATTAATGTTAAAAAAGTACCGATCCTGGTGAATTTAGATGAAATGCGAGATAAGGCGTTTTTGTCATCTTATAATAAATATCCATATGTTTTTTTAAAAAAACAAAAAAATGGTGAATATAATGCCTGTAAATATCAGAATGGAGCATTGAAATGCGAAAGAAAATAATACTAATAATATGCACGAGTATTTTCTTTAGCGTAGGGCTAGGCTATAGCCTGGGACGAGTTTATTCATTTTATCACCCAATGAAGGATATGGAAGGGTATTGGGAAATTAATTATGATTTTAATAATTTGACAGAAAATTACCATATCTGTTCAAGAGTCAGTGTGTTAGATAGAGCAATAAATGCATCGGCAGATGTCTATGATGAGGGGGATCATGTGAAGGCGAGACGTAATATTGTTTTTAATGTTTTAGATGTTGAGAAAAATATATTCATTGGGAAAGTATTATCTCTTTCTATTACTGATGGTAAAAATTGTTATTTGAGTGATTTCTTAAACACACCTTATGCTGTAAGTTATCCTACTTTTTATCAGTTGAATGAAAATACTATTTTAATGGAACAATCACAGGGGCATCCTGTTAATAGCTTGCGTTTATTGACCCGTATTTGATATCTGACTATGGCTTTGTCTTTATTGAAATATATTTGTCATATTTTGCGAGTAATATTGATTTATCAATCACAGCTAAGTGTAAAAATAATGTTCTCTCGCATTGGCTTTTTTGTTATGAAACTTGTGCCCAGTGTTAAATCTATAAGCTCATTTACGAATGGAAGATTCGGTATCTTATCGGGTCTTATCTTGGTTATTAGTTTATTCTCTTTACTACAGCTATTTTCCATCGGGTATTTATCCCATATATTGGATAATACAAGAGGTAATGTTGAGAAAACACATCATAGCCATCAGCAAGAAGTATTAATGGATCGTGCCAGAATGGAGTTATTAATCGCCAGCGATAAACTCAATCGGGCAGGAATCTATTATATGGAGGATAAAGAGACGGGTTCTGAGGGGAGTTGGCAGAGTCTCTTGGGGGAAGCAACACAATCTATGCAGCAGTCACAAGAAGATTTCCGCCAGTTGCTATTGGTTTCAGCGCATGATGATCGGCCTGAGTTTATTGCTTTGAAAGAAAGCTATCTGCAGTTGTATCAAGGCCTATCAGAAATTAGTCAGGGGTTGGCCAAGAACAACAATATTGATGCCTTTTTTGAAGTCCCTATCCAAGGTTTTCAAAGTGATTTTACCGAAAAGTATTATCGTTATTTGCAGGAAAGCGAAGATAACCGCACGGTAATGGATAGCCAATTGCTCTCTTCTTTGTCCTCGGCAAAACAGGCCGTTATCATTGCATTGGTTATTTTATTGTGTCTTGCATTCTCTGTTTGGTTAGGTGTGACTCGCTGGGTTATTCGGCCACTTAATTATCTGATTGCCCAAATTCATGTGATTGCTGCGGGAGATTTATCTCATCAGATTGAGCATAACGCTTTTACTAGCCGGGAAGTTCGGTTGTTGGCGGTCAGCATATACCAGATGCAACAAGGCTTAGTGGCATTGGTTAGCCAGGTACGCGGTGGAGTCGATGTTATTCTAACGGGCGTTAATCAAATCGCTGCAGACAGCCATCGTATTTCTGAGCAAACGCAATCACAAACGCAGTCATTGGCCGCCACGACAGAGAATATGTATCAACTTACCGAGCGTGTAAAACAGAATTCGAAGAGTGCAGACCAGGCGAATCAATTGGCGAATGAAGCTAAGAATATTGCCAGTCAAGGTGGCGATATGATGTCCAGCGTAGTGAATTCGATGGCTGATATTTCTGCGGGCTCGCAGGAAATAGCCGAGATTATCACATTAATTGAATCTGTAGCTTTTCAGACTAATATTCTGGCCTTAAATGCTGCCATTGAAGCTGCTCATGCTGGTCAACACGGACGGGGATTCTCTGTTGTTGCACGCGAAGTGGGAATATTAGCGCACCAAAGTGGTCAT
Source organism: Yersinia sp. LJYL362 (assembly GCF_048323875.1). NCBI lineage: Bacteria > Pseudomonadati > Pseudomonadota > Gammaproteobacteria > Enterobacterales > Yersiniaceae > Yersinia > Yersinia sp. LJYL362. Next base: position 3,169 of record NZ_JBLWEX010000235.1, on the reverse strand, counting down.
TCGGCTCTGAATATTAAACGCCTTATTGGTAACTCTTCAAAATCCATATCTGCAGGTGCCGATCTAGTGGGGCGCTCTGGCGACAATTTACGCGCAATTATTGGCGCGGTCATAAAAGTGACTGATCTAATGGCTGAAATATCGGCTGCATCACAAGAACAAAGTAAAGGTATCGAAGATATCAGTGCACGGGTAGGCATAATTAATGAAGTCACTCGACTGAATGCTGATTTAGTCGATCAATCCACTCAAGCCTCCGAAGTGTTACAAAAACAAATATTGCAGCTTAATCAGTCGGTGGCGCGTTTTTGTTTACCCATAACTGTACGACCCCCTCAACGAATTAATAAGGAGGTCGCGGTGAGTTTTTAATGTGCCAAGATAGATTTTAATAATTCGCGCCAGCCAGACGGATTTCCATAATACTCACTAGCAGGTAAAGAGGTTATATTCCCCTGTTCATCTTCCAGCACGAAAGTCGGGAAGCCGTGCCCATGTACTTTAGCCAGTAATGTGCGGCTTTCAGCAATATGCTGGCTGGATGTTATTAGTGCAGTATTGTAGGCATGAATAAATGTGTCGCTGCTTAGCCCAAGCTCCACTGCCAGTTCAGTTAATACGCGAGTATCGGCAATGCGGCGCCCTTCAACATAATGAGCGTGTTGGATGCGATGAAGCATTCCTGCACCACGGCCCGCAAGCTCCTCAGCTGCCAGAATGGCGGCAATCGGTGGCGTAGAGTCCATAATAACTGAGGTATCGTTCAGTAATTTATTAAAATAATCATCACCAAAGGTTTGCCCGGTGAGCTGCGCAATACGCCGGTCATGGGGCATTACATATCCACGCCATTGGCTGTCTATTTGGCGACGATTCGCTCCAGACATCATTCCGCCGCCGTGTAATACCAGTGTGAGATTAGGAATATCTTGTGCAGCGTGAATCAGCGGTGCGGCGCCATAACACCAGCCACATAATGGATCAAAAATGTAATGTAACTTTATGGCGGTCATCATATCTTCCTCTATTGTCTGTTCTGGCATGCTCATTGAGTGACGATGAGCATTAACGGTTTACTGTGGCCACTTCATTTCATTTTTAAGTACCTTGGCACTTAATTCCAGGCTGGATTCATCTTTCAGCTCGGGGTAATGTTTTTTCATTACTGCAATCAGCTCAGCAGAGTCTTTTGCTTTAGGAATCTCTGCATTTAACGTAGTTAAATAGTTTTGAGTAAAAGTCACTGATTCCAATGTTTGTGGTGCATTATCAAGATAGTGCCCTGGAACCACGGTGACGGGTTTTAGTGCTTTGATTTTTTCCAGTGTCGTCAGCCAATTTTGGCGAGACTCGAGTGTTTGAGTATCGGCAACCCATAAATGAATATTACCTGAGACAGCCACGCCACCTACCACTGCTTTTAATGACGGGATCCAGACAAATGTCTTCTCTGGTGATGGTCCATCTAAGCCTTCGACATTAATTTCCTGCCCATCGACGGTAAAACTTTTACCTTTCAGCGCTTGTGGAACAATGACTTGCGTTGGGGCATTCTCTTTAAGGATAGGCCCCCAGTAGGCCATTTTTCCCTCTTTAGTGGCCTTAATTTCTTCAATAGTTTGTGGTGTGGCGATGACTTTGGCTTGAGGGAATGCTTGGGTAATAACATCCAGGCCGAAATAGAAATCAGGATCGGCCTGGCTGATATAAATAGTGGTCAACTTTTTGCCGCTTTGCTTAATTTTCTTCACCAATGCTTCGGCATCATTACGCTGAAATTGCGTATCAATCAGAGCGACTTCTGTTTTACCGCTAATAATTTCAGACGATACCGGGAAGATGCTTTTTTCACCGGGATTATAGATTTCCATTTTTAGCTGTTCAGCCGCATGAGCTGTTGATATAGCAGCGAAAGTTGTCAGGCCTGCAAAGGCCATTTGTAATAGAGTTTTATTTAACATGTTCGTTTTCCTGAGAGTGACTGGGGTATGGGCTAGATAATAGATTGCTTATATCGATAGAAAAACCCGATAATAGGCAATTGTTTGTTGCTTAAATCGAGCTAATTATGGATAGAGTTACCGCAGCAGAGGTCTTTGTCGCCATTGTTGAGCGGGGCAGTATGATTGCCGCAGCCGAGGCTTTGGAGATGTCTCGGGCCATGGTGACACGTTATTTGGCGCAGATGGAGCAATGGGCAGGAGCACGTTTATTGCATCGGACAACGCGAAAATTGAGCCTAACTCATGCTGGGGAGGCTACACTGGTACGTTGCCGACATATGCTTGAATTTGCTAAAGATATGGATTTAGTGGAAGGGCAAGAGAATGAAGAACTGCGCGGTTTGTTGCGTATCAGCTGCTCTCAATCCCTCGGACAAAGTGCTGTGGCAATGGCTGTTACAGACTATTTGCGCCGTTATCCTCAGGTCGCGGTCGATTTACAAATGAATAACCGATCCGTCAATTTGGTAGAGGAACGTATTGATTTAGCCTTGCGTATTACCAATGATTTAGATCCAAACTTAATCGCTCGTCCGCTATCTATCTGCCATTCCGTTGTTTGTGCTGCACCGAGTTATCTCTCTGCCAAAGGAACGCCGAAAACTCCACCTGATTTGGCCGTACACAACTGCCTGACATACTCTTATTTTGGCAAAAGCTTATGGCATTTTGACCAACAAGGCGTTAAATCATCGGTTGCGGTAGGCGGAAATCTCAGTGCCAATGAATCCGTTGTTTTACTCAGCGGAGCATTAGAAGGCGCCGGTATCACTTTGCAGCCCAGCTACTCCGCCGCGCCGTATATTGCCAGTGGCGAGTTAATACGGTTATTGCCCGATTATCAGCCGCAGGCGATGGGAATTTATGGAATCTATACATCACGCCGGCAGATGCCCGCGACATTAAGGTCGATGCTAGACTTTCTGGTGGCGTGGTTTACTACCCACCCCCTGCCTAATTGAAACCGCAGCGGTGTTAGCTGCCAGTTACATTCTCAAACATATTTTTATTATTAGCACAGAGCTTAAATTATTTTGATTTTCATTCAGTTATCAATGAAGAGAAAAATATATTACTTATCATGCTAGTTATAACTCTGTTCATTACTGGTCATTATTCCTTAACTCATGCTATTTCTATCGTACCCGTCACCTGGAATTCGATTG
>NZ_JBLWEX010000234.1:0-19932 GCF_048323875.1 Yersinia sp. LJYL362 | reverse complement strand
CAATATCGCGCCCCGCCGCATCCCAAACCACTTTGGCTGAAACCCCATCAATGGTATTCAACTGGCTGATAAACGGCGTCATTTTCTCTATCATCTGCTGGCCAGTTTCTTTCTCCAGCGTGATGTAGCTTTCAATCGCGCGGGTCAAACCAAGGATGCCCTCTTTGCCCACTTTCATTGCCCGACCGATGCCGTTTGATTGCAACTTCACCCAATCCACATAGGTTTTTTTGCCCAAGACCAAGCCACTGGTTGGGCCTTCAATCGCTTTGGCTCCGCTGTAAATCACCAAATCAGCGCCCATTTGGTAGTAGCACTGCAAATCTTCCTCTGCGGCGGCATCAACAATCAATGGCAATTGATGCTTGCGGGCAATCACCACCGCCTGTTCAACAGAGAGAATGCTTTTTTGCACACAATGATGGGACTTTATATACAAGATCGCCGCAGTATTTGGCGTGATCGCCGCTTCCAGCTGTTCTGGTAGGCACTCATTGGCATAACCCGCTTCCACCACTTTGCCGCCGCCTAATGTCACCATGGTATCGACTGGAGCACCAAAGTTAACATTGTGGCCCTTGGGCAAAACAATTTCATGGGGCACGGTGCGTGGCGCGGCGTGTAGGTTCACCAGCAAATTGGCGTTATCTTTGACAATCACGGCGGCGACCGACTGGGCAATCCCGGCTGAAGCGCAAGACACCACCACAGCGCTTTCTACATTCAATAAGTTCGCAATATAAGCGCCGGTCTGATTCACCAGATCTTTCATGACAAAGTAATGATTCAAACCTAACTCTACCGCTTCAACCACATCCTGTCGTGGCGTCGAAACACCCAACATCGTCATGCGGCCAGAAGCATTAATGACCTGCTTTAACTGGTATTTTTCATAAACTGAAGACATCTTTTGACTTCCCTTCATCAGTTAATACTAAGTCACCGGCGACGACCGCAGCCAGTGGCACCAGAGACTTCTCACCGGTTACCGATTTACCTTCTGAATCGCTGAACACCTGAGGTTGTTGTTTCAGCTCAAAAATAGTGAAATCAGCATCATAGCCAGCATCCAGCACCCCTTTATGGGGCAAGCGTAGGGCCTGTGCGACATTTTCTGTCACACAGCGAATAATTTGCTCAAGGCTCAGGCCAATAGTGAAAAATTTGGACATCACGGTCGCCAGGCTATGGACCGGCCCATTCAGACGGTTACGACAATAAATGTCGGAACTGATGGTGTGTGGGTAAATCCCTTGCTTGATGGCAAGCTCTGCCACATCAAAACTGAAACTGGCACTGCCGTGGCCCACATCTAATAATACGCCGCGTTTCAGCGCCCGCTGGATAGATTCACGTAATGCGCCGGCAGGGGTCAAAATTCGGTTCGGTTTGCCGTTATAGCAGTGGGTAATGATGTCACCCTGTGTCAATAAGTCGGCAATTTCATCCAGATCCGGCGGGTTATTACCAATATGCACCATCAGCGGCAACTGATTGTTTTCTTGTTGAATTTCTTTAGCGCGCACCAAAGGTTTGATGCCGTTTTTACCCACCACACTGCTGCTCATGCGCGCTTTAATACCAATAATAAAACCGGGATTGCGAGTAATCGCCTGGCGGATACTTTGCTTATCAATCTGCGCCATATCGGCTAATTCGTTTTGCGTCACAATGCCGGTTTTCGCAATATTCAGAAAAGCGTAAACATGGGTTTTAGCTGCACGAGTTAAGCGGTAAAAATCGTCCACATCATTGGCACCGGTGCTACCCGCATCCACCACCGTGGTGACGCCACTGGCTACGCCGACTAAATCGGCTTCATCATGATAAATAGGTGATGCGGGGTAACAATGAACATGGGAATCAATCCAACCCGCGCTGAGGTAATATTTCCCGGCCAGATCCAACACTTTTTTAGCGGAATAAATCTGAGATTTTGTTTGATTTTCTTTATCTTCAGTAATAGCCGCACTCATTGCTGCTATTTTTCCGTCATTAATTGCGATATCAACCTGACGACCGTCAACTAATACTGCCCCGGTGATAATAAAATCATACATTATGTTCCCCTTCTTACTTGACGTCGCAGCGGTGTTAGCTGCTCTCACTTACCCGAATCACTTACTTATGTAAGCTCATCGGGATGCATTCATTTGCTGCCTTGCTGCATCGCCAATTACTTTGGGTAAATGACCTTCTTACTTGACGTCGCAGCGGAGTAAATATCCCGTTATTGAAATATTTACCCCGTGGATTAGGAAATAGCGACTGGGAAAATAGAGCCTAAAATCATGGCCCCAAGAATTGCGCCACCGGTAATAGGTTTGTTCCAGAGATAAAACAGTAATGCACCGGCCAAAGACCCTATTCCAATTGGAATTGACGCAGTAATAGCAGATAAAATAATCAATGGCCCCAAGAAGCGGCCTGACGAATTACCTGCCCCCATCATGACATCAGCACCATAGGTTGAATTACTTTGGTTAATCGTGAATTTACGTGCCAAAATAATTAAATAACCGATAGCTAAACCAATAATCAGGCCGGTAACCAATGAAGCGGCGAAATTAGCAACCGGGAAGACAAATCCGGCCCCCAGCAATAATGCTGGTACACCCAACCCCACGCCAGTTTGAATTGCACCGCCGATATCTAAAATACCGACTAATGAACCTTCAATAATTCTGGCGAATAAGAAGCTGGCACCAAATGCCGCCACTGCACCATAAACACCGGTGTCCATACCGGCACGTAGCATTGAAACAAAAGCGACTTCGTTAAATGCGCCGATCCCATATAAGTAATACATATGGGTACCTGCAAATACACCGGACGATAATAATCCTACAAAGATCGGAAATGACCAGTCGGCATACCAGAAATTATTCTTGGTTTGTTCATCCATCATCAAGCTCCTCTCGCTGTGTTATTTTCCGCTTAATGCGTTATGAATAGTATCGAGCCATACCGGTGCACTCAGACTGAATGATTCCAGGAATTTCAGATCGAATCCGCGGAAGAAACCACTGAGCACGAATAACAGAACAATCACTGTCATCATAATTTTAGTGACTTTATTCCAGCCGCTTTCCTCAACACCTTTGCCAATTAAAATGCCCAAAACCAGGCCTGGCACTGCGTTCCCCATAATTAACTGCGCCAAACCGCCGAAAATAGTGGCCCAGAAACCAGAGCGACGCCCTGCATCAATGGCAGCTAACCAGAAAATAACTGGCATCACGGTGTTAACCAGAATATTAGCCGCAGGTACCAGCACTTTAATTGCCGTGACCTGTAATGCTGCGGGAACAGCCGATGCGGTGGTATTTAAGAAGCTGACCACAATAACCCCGATAATTCCGCAGGCAATCGCCATCTTTTTCGGGTTATGCATGGTTTCCGCCACATTGCGATTTTTAATCATCAATGCTGCGGCCCCCCAGTTAGGGATAATGCGATGGTCCACATCTTGAGTAAAAGCACCCGCCGCCACTGAAGAGGCCCAGGCGTTGAAGAAGAACCCTAATCCAAAGGAGAAATGCGAAGCCGGATCACCCTCACACGAGTTTAACTCACCCAAGGTACGAAACGCCCCCATTCCCTGTATGGTCGGTGCATGGAACATACGGGCGGCCCCAACACCAACCCCCACACCGACCAGTCCGCCGATAATAATCGACTTAAAAAGAATGATTAGAAACATCAGTGTATCCTTTTCATCTTATTTAGAAACGAAGATAACCTTATCTGTATTAATGATTGTCACGCTCACAGTAATATCTAATTCGACGCTGTACGTTTTTCTTTCCCGCGGCAGGAAAAAGAATAAAAACTTTTCATTTTTGACTGATAATTCTGCTTTTAATACTTTTACGTCTTGTGGTTCAATCCGCAGCAAAATATTTTGTGTCGACTTCAACACCGTATTCTGGACATTACCGAGTGCATTGGCGAAGGCTTTACCTTTAGTATCACCTTTGCCTTTGACTTGTACCTGAGTGGTATATTGCTCTTTCATTACGGCTGACCATATTTCTTGATATAGGCTTCCACTAGCTTTTGCCCTAACTCTTCTTTATCCATAAATCCGAAGCCTAATACCTTGCAGCCTTCATTTATTGCCGTCACGCCTTCTTCCACTGAACGCATGCCGTATTTTGCTTTATAGCCATATTTATTTTGTGCAGTAATAGCACCCGCACCACCGCTACCACAGAATGAAATACCGAAATCTGCTTTTTCGCTATTCATCACATCACCCAGTTTCATATCTGCGGCCACACCGGGAATAACCACCACGTGGCCACCAGCCAATTCAACGCCTTGTCCGACTTTCTGGCCTTTTCCTAAACGGTCGCCAATCACAACGGTAATTTGACTCATAGTCTCTTCTCCAGATCAGGTTTTTATGGGTTATTATCTTTCGCTACTTCAAAATGCACCGATAACAAATAAGCTTCTTCAATGGGTAAATTAGGAAATTTACCGACCACCTGTTGTGCCATTTGCATCGAATGTGCTGAAATCTCATCAAATAATGATTTATCCACTTCAGGTAATGGCTCGCCCGTTATTGAGCGCAACACCATGGCTCGAATATGTGATGTCAACATCTGCTGTTGAACAGCATTGGTAAAAATATTTTCGGCATTTAACATCGCGGTAATTTCAGCTAATACCCGCTCAGTGATGATAATGGCTTCTTCCATTCCAGGGTCTTCGGCTGCATTCAATGCGGCTACATCATTCACGCTAGCAATCCTCTATTCCTTGCGGCTACAACTCTATGACTGCAAAGATAAGCTCAGTTATTTATTCGACCTTGCCTCTGCGCTATAACATCACCCTACCTGCAAGCGGAATAGCTGTGTAGCGGCATTTTTTCCAGTTCAAAGTGGAAATGTAATGGAGCTAAGGGATCACTTCCGCAAAATACACCGTTAAATCCCTAACTTAATCATTAACAACAAAATAACTTGATATATAAATGGACCGTGAAAGCCTGCGGTGGAAAAAAGTTCGTGATCCGGATCTCTTTCTTTTCTCGCCGGAAGAGCCTAATATCAGATTAATATTAAGCTATTTTCTAACACCCCCTCTCCTATGGCGTGGGGGTGTTGTTTTTATACTCTAAATAATTCGAGTTGCATGCAGGCGGCAAGGGAGATAATCCCGATGAGCTTACTGTGTTGTAAGTGATTCGGGTTATTGAGCGCAGCTAACGCACATGCAGCTTGAAGTATGACGGGTATATGTTTTGTTGAAATTGAATTGGAGAGTAGTATGACCAAGCCAACCATCACGATTAACGAGCTGGATGCTGAACGTTTGGATGCGTTACTGGCGCAACCGGCCTTTGCCGGTTCAGTGGTCGCAACAGCGCTCAATGAAGAACTGGATCGTGCAGAAATCTTGCCCCCGGATGCTATCCCGGCAGATGTCGTAACCATGAACAGCCGCGTGCGTTTTCGCGACCTGAACAGCCAGGAAGAACATATCCGCACGTTGGTTTATCCCGCGTCGCTGAAAGACAGCAATGAGCAACTCTCTGTCATGGCACCCTTAGGAGCGGCATTACTGGGGTTACATGTTAATGACGAAATAAGTTGGCAATTGCCGGGTGGGGATGAAGCCCGTATTACCGTGCTGGAGTTGCTTTACCAGCCAGAAGCGGCCGGCGAATATCATCGCTAATTGATGTTATGAGGGTAACGACTTAAAGCCATTACCCTCTTTCCCTGATCAGCGGTACTTTTTGTGGTAAGTATCGCGTGTCGGTTTAAAGTCTTGTGCGGCCTTTTTAGCGTCATCTAGCTTGCCTTGATCGGCCAATGCCAGTGCACCATCAATCTGCCCAATCAATAAGTCCAAACCGTGGCGAAAATCTTTCACCTCAGGGCTATCCTCGGCTTTATTTTTCAGCTTGGTCGGAATCCCTTTCTGCGCATCAAGTGCTGCCACCCGCATGGCCTGTAAACCTTTCTTGATGACATCAGTAGAATCAGCTTTCAGCACTTTGCCGTAATTCTCGGCAATAGTGTCCATGTTATCAGCCACACTCGCTGCCATCGCCAGGCTACTGGCACTGAGTAACGCCGCCGCGATTAATGCCATGATTGTCTTGCCCATTTGCGCTCCTTATAATTATTGTTAATTTAATAGTTACATTGCTCCTACTTAACATAGGCAATAGAAAACTAAACTGCCAATAATTGTAGCACCACCATAAACAAATTTTTAACATTTTGATTACATTGCATCTGGTAGGAAGAGATCCTCATTCTAACCTTATCTTTTTTATCATAATTGAGTTCATCATATCAGCAGAACAAATTGATTTGTCCGATTGTACCTATCAATAGCAGAACCAGTGGCGGAGTAACGGCGCTGAAATTAGCGAGTGGGCGGTTTCATAACCTCTCAATTAACTATATTACAGTCATTATCAGCTGTAACTATTCTCATTGGTTTCAGGAAAATGACACCGCATAAAACTTTTTTGGTCTGATAGATGTGGGAAACAGGGGACTGTTTGAGGATGATTAGAACGATTTTTATTATAATGCATTAAAAGATATCAGCCGGAATGTAATTATCATACTGGCTGGTATTGGAATCAATAATCAAAATATTAACCAAGAGTAAAATTCATTATATTACCAAATATAAGTAAGCAGGATCTGTGGTTCTGTCTCATTAAGGCACAGGAAGGTAACATACTGTTTTTTTTGTGATATTACCTACCCATGTCTCTAACAAGAAATTCCTTCAGTCGCCTGCATTACCCCGTCAATGTTATCGCGCAATGTGTTCGCTGGTATCTGACTTACGTCCTGAGCCTTCGCAACCTGGAAGAGATGATGGCTGAACGCGGTATTGCCGTTGACCATTCCACGTTACGCTCCTGGCTGATCGCCATGCTCCCCCAACTGCTGCACATCAACAAATACGTCGTCAGGGTCGTATTCAAGCCGGAGCCTTTGCAGTTTCTCCCAGTTCTCAGCGGCGAAGCACATGCTGATCTCACCTGCCCTTGTCTCAAGATCGAACTCGTTGATATAACGGCTACGGGCAATCTCCTGAAGCTCGTCATACATCCGTTTTAACCAACATTGATTGACACTGTCATCTTTTGCATCGTCCCACTGGGCGTAGCTCGATACAAATAACTTGCCGTGTGCCGAAAATGCTGCTTGCGGGTAGGTGGTCACACCCCGCCAAAGAATCGTGGCAAGGGAACCCCGGGACGGCGCGTCTGAGAAATACCGGGATAGGATGGAAACCAATTCCTGCGTGTTATCTGTAAGGATATTGTCGGCATAAAACCTTTTTGATACCACCATGCTGTTGAACTGCTCGTAAATGGCCTCGAAGTTTGAGGGCTGATTGATGGCCAAGGCTGTAAGTGGCAGCTCCAGGTTGGCTTCAAAAGATTCGCGTAGCGCTTGCGCCTCTTGCAGGCTATCGGTAAACGCCAAAATAGTTAACAGCACTGCTGGTATGCCACCCGATGTCGGGGGGGTGACAGAAATCATCACCTGAAGATTTGTAGGGGGAGATGCGTCTTCAAGTCTCGCCAATAAATCGTGAAAATGAGTGAAAGGTAGCGCATATAAGCTGTTGGTTATGACCCGAGGCAGTGAGTAGCAGCTGAGATAAAAACGGGTCACAACAAAAAACGAACAAGGTCCAGCGCCACGAGCGGCCCAGAACAAGTCCGGCTCCTGGGTTTCGGAAACATGTCGTAGACGACCATCGGCGGTAACAATGTCCAAGGCTTGTACATTGAACACACTCATCCCTCCCCATTGGCTACAGTTGATCCCGAGCCCTCCCCCCAACAGGAATCCGCTGATACCCACTTCTTTTACATGTCCTGTCGGAAAAGCCAAACCTTTAGCCGCCAGGGCATGACTCAATTGGCCACTACTGACCCCAGCTTCAACGATGGCGCGCTTGCGCTGGCTATCGATATCAAGCCCCTTCAAGCCGGAAATGTCCAACATCAGCGTATCAACGCGAAGAAAACAACCCGAGTAGTTGTGCCCACTTCCACGCACGCTCACTTCCATGCCGCGCTCCCTGGCAAATACAATCGTGCGAATCACATCGGCCTCAGTCGCGACGCGTACTATTCCAGCAGGTCTACGTGTTGGGCCTCGACCGTTCCAAACACTGGAGAGATACCACTCATCAAAGGCGGGATGCGAAGCAAAACGAACCTCGCCATCCAGTTGCGATGCCAGCTTCAGCCGAGACAGAGAAGTCTGCGTAGCGGCGGGTATTCCCAGATCCTGGCTGACGATGGAATAGAGTCGTTTCGGTTTGAACCCCAAGCAAGTCTTGATACGGGAGTTCAAGCCACCGCACTCGATAAGATTAATTCCTCTTTCGAATGCATAGCGATACACCGCAGACACGCCCAAGGTGTAAGGGCTGCAATCAGAACTCTCATCATCCATGTTGGCCGACCAGACATGGAGAGCGCCGTCTTCCTCGAAGCAGATAAAGCCGCTGACAATTTGCCCGTTCTGTTCTACGACGATAATACGAACCAGATCGCCGCAAAGACGGCAAAAAACAGCCAATTGTGATTCTGGCCAATAATAGGTCGTCCCCAGCCGTTTGGTGGTCAAATAATACAGCCGGGCCAGTTTCTCAATTTCATTATCAAAGGGAGGAGCAAGTATTCGAACTCTCGCATCGCTGTGGTTAAAGATACGAAGCTGGCGTACCATTTCGTAACGCCCGTACTTGGGCAAAGCCTGCGCAAAACTGTCAAAATCCGGAAAAGCATCCAGTTCGATTGAAAATTTATCCCCCATGTAGTTTATATTTAGCCCATTACGTTGAGCTTCACGCAAGAGCACACCATCCTGTACATTGAGAAAACAGAAATAACGCACCTGCTCAGCCTGTGCGATAGCCTTAATAGCATCGAATATTCGTGCGTAAAGACTTGGGTCGTGACTTAACGTCGGTATTGTGGTGTCCGTACAATGTATAATATGACTAAACAGCCCGCGCTCTTCAGATTCTATCGAGAGCTTAGTGGAGGAAACCAATACCCCTAACGGATCAATAGACCTAAATTCTTGAAGATAAATAGGGACCAACGCAATCAGCCTCCCCTCGTCTCGCGCAAGCAAATAGAAAATTTTACTAACGTTTAACAAAGGTGACTGCTCAGCCGCAATAAGAAATCGCAGATCGTAAAAGAGGGGTGCCTTGCTTTGAAGAAAAAACGCGCGATACTCTGCAGGATCCAGGTCTTTAGCACTATTGATAATATCAAGGGTGGTCGTCATTAAAGCCTCCATGGTTTATCGGATTGGCAGATAGTTTGACTGAATGGCAATAGACAACATTAAAAAATAGCAGGTTACCTTCCTGTGCCTGAATGTGACAGAATCCCCACTACTCCTGATTTTCGCTTATTACAACAAAAGCCTTTTCTTCTTACTGTGCTGTGTATCCACCATCTATCGTAATTGTCTGTCCGGTAATAGCTGTCACATTATTTTCTGCAAGAAAAACAATAGTATGTGCAATTTCTTCCTCAGTAGTAAAACGTTTGTTTGGCATCATTTCTATAAATGCCTTTTTATTATTCTCATCATGGCCTAAAAAACGATCAAACATTTTGCCTTCTACTGGCCCGGGGGAAATCGAATTAACCCTAACCCCAGTAGTTGCAACCTCCAGCGCAGCTGTTTTAGTCAATCCTTCAATTGCGTGTTTACTTGCGACATAAACCCCAGCGCCAGGGAGGCCAACGATACCCGCAATTGAAGAGATATTGATGATGCTGCCTTTACCTCTTTTCACCATCACAGGGATTTGATATTTCATTGCCAGCAGAGTGCCTAATACGTTGGTATTGAATACCAAATGAAAGTTATCTTGGGTTACGGCTTGAATCTCTGCAGTTTCACCTACCGTGCCAGCACAATTTACAGCTACATCCAACGAACCAAATCGATCCAGAGTCATCTCGATAAGGTGCTTGATATCTGATTCACTATTCATATCAGCATTAACATAAAGTACATTTTTATTAATGAGTTTCAGGGCATCTAATATCACTTTTCCTTCTTCGGGTCGACGACCTGAAAACACGACATTATAGTCCATTTCAGAAAATAACTTAGTCGCCGCATTCCCAATTCCAGAAAGAGCTCCCGTTATCAATATTGTTTTTTTCATGTAACACCTCTTTATATAGAGTAAAACTCGATACATATCACTGCCATCAAAGTAATATTGATGGCAACTTCAGTTAATTTTCATTTAAAGAAATCAGAACAAGCGTGACAGATGAAAATGTTCATACCCTACATATTCACCTGAATTTGCTATTCCTATACTCTAGACTAGGAAACACCATTTTCACAACGTGTTATATTAATATGATATCTGTTTATTGAAAAAGAACATTGCAGCATTAAACTCTTTAATGCCAGCATTAATCGACATAATCAATTGTAGTTAGTGAATGGATTGAGTTTTTTCCCAAAAAAAAACATCAATAAATCTTATATGAAAAAAATAGCCAACTAAAATAACTAATTATTTCAATTAATTGAATTTAATATAAATAGAAAATCCATCTTTTACAGTATCTATGTATGTAACTAGCATTCTTGAATACACGATATATACTCTCTACCAAGCCAGTTATAGATAATCTTTAAAGTTAGATATGGATTCCAGATGGCTACTATATGACTTGATAGGAAGGGGCCGATATGTTGGTAAGTGCTACTTGTTATTGCATTTATGGAGTCTGTGGGACACGCGATTATAGCCTGTTCATCGATTATGTGTGCGAGTCTATCCCGGCACATGAAATGTATCTATTGCAGCAGATAGAACTTTGCCCAGACCAGATATTGCAAGCTTGGAAAATTAGCCAGAACCCTCAAGTTTCCGAAGTTTTTGAAATAGAAAATGTTTCCTCCGAAAAAGATGCTGAAGAAGCAGTCTTATTTTGGAAGGCGTATTTTAGCTCACTTGGCGAAACGGTCATTGATGGCAGGCATGTAGGTGATACATTTAGCCGACTTTAATGAAGATGCTTTTTAGAAGTGCAATGCCTTTAAAATAACAGACCTCACAAATTAATCGCTATTAATTCCGTGAAAAATATAAATAAAGATTAAAACGCCAAACAGTTTTATGGGCCACATTTAAATATGAAAAATACTGAATTAAATCATTTAAAAACGAAATTGTTATTTAATCACAACGTTACCAATGAATTGAAAACATCATTTGGACAAAGCATTATAAAAAAAATGATACCGCATCGTGAGCCATTTTTAATGGTCGATAACGTAGAGTTGATCAACATTGAACTCAGGTTAATACAAGCAATAAAAAGAGTAGACGAAAAAGACCCGGTATTTGGTGGTCACTTCCCCAATAACCCTATATATCCAGGTGTATTACAACAAGAAAGTATGTTTCAAACCGCACTTATTTTAATGTATTTTCTGATAAATGAAACGGCTATACCGCCAGTAGAGGATAATATCACTAACGCAGTGGGGACACGAGTATTCGATGTCTTTCATTTATCCGCTGTACGCCCTGGGGAATTAATGACAATCCGTTGTTGTATTACAGAATACGATACATTTATTGCCACCGCCATTGTTCAAATCACGGTTAACGATCAGATCGTAACCGTTGGAAAAGGAGAGTTTCATGTCTTCTGATCGTATTGTTATCACCGGCGTTGCGATTAATACTCCCATTGGTGACACATTAGATCTCGTGGGCAATAATTTATTATCTGGGAAATCAGCCATCGGCTACTGGCGCAATTTTGACACCAGTAACATTTATTCAAAAATTGGAGGCCAGCTACCTGAATATGATATTCAAGGCAAGTTGCACACATTTAGCCACCGCATTCCCGATATAGTTCTTTCCCGTGCCGAGAAGGTTTTTAAACAAACAGCCAAAGGTGTCCAGCTCTCGGTATTGATGGCAATGGATGCCTGGCTCGACGCCGGATTATTCGAACACATTATAGACCCCTTCGATTGCGGGATAATTTGTGGCGGTCATAACCTCTCTGATAAATATTTGCTTGATCAGCAAAAGATTTTTTCTGATGAACCCGAATTTATTGATGCTTTTTCCGGGTTAAATTCACTTGATACTGACCATTCATCTTCTGTGGCTCAAGTGTTAAATACCAAAGGGTTTGCCTATCTTGTTGGCGGTACCTGTGCGACGGGAAATATTGCTATTCAGGCGGCAATCAATGCAATTAAAGTGGATAAAAAACAGATTGTGGCCGTCGTTTGTCCAATGGCCTCTTTCCACCCGATGATGTTACATTCGCTAACGATTTTAGAAGCTATCTGTTATAGCCAGTATCAAGATTCCCCCACCAAAGCCAGTCGTCCCTATGACATAAATCGGAGTGGTTTCCTGCCATCTGAAGGCGGTGCCGTGCTGATCCTTGAGCAGGCTGAACATGCAAAAAGCCGTGGAGCCAAAATCTATGCTGAACTTCTCGGTGCCAGCGTTAACTCGGATGCCAACCATCTGGGCGATCCCTCTCACGAAGGGCAAGTTCGAGTTATTCAAGATGTCCTAAAGAAATGCAATATCTCGCCAGAGCAAGTCGATTATGTGAGTGCCCATGCCACCTCCACTAAATTAGGCGATATCGTAGAACTGAAATCAATTAAAAGAGTGTTTGGCTCGCATGCGGAAAATTTGATTATTAATGCGCCTAAATCCTTACTAGGCCATACGATGTGGGCATCTGGTGTCGTGGAAGCGGCGATAGCCATTTGGCAAATGAGGCAGGGTGAGTTCCATCAATCACATAATATCGAAACCCTTGATCCCGCAGTCGAACTCAATGTTTGTGCATCTGGAAATATAAAAAAAGAAGTTAATATTTTTCTAAACAATTCTTTTGGCATGGGCGGTATTAACAGCGCGAGCTTATTTAGTCGATATCATGGTTAACATGAACCTTTTTGTCAGCGGTGGTGCCAGTGGCATTGGACGAAGTGTGGTCATTGCGGCTTTAGGCAAAGGCTGGAATGTTGGTTTTAGTTATCACAATAACAAGGAAGGTGCACAACAACTGCTTGATATCGCGGCAGCGGAGTTTCCTCGACAATTATGTCGTGCCTATCAACTCGACGTTATTAATAGTGGTGCAGTAGAGTCAGTGGGTGACCGTCTTCTCGTCGATTTTAGTAACATTGATGCGGTTGTTTGCAATGCAGGCATAGATTTACCGGGCAATTTAGTTTCGATGACGGATGAAGATTGGGCCTTGGTACTTAATACTAATTTAACTGGCACCTTCTATCTTATTCGTTATTTTTTGCCTTTATTTCTTGCCAATAAATATGGGCGCATTGTCACTCTATCTTCACTCGCTAAAGATGGCTCATCAGGACAAGCAGCTTATGCCGCATCAAAAGCGGGTCTGGTGGGGTTAACTAAAACCACAGCGAAAGAATATGGACGTTTCGGTATTACGGCAAATGTATTAGTACCAGGCTTAATTGATACCGGAATTATTGGTAATGATATTAAAGGTATTAAAGATTTTTTTGCTCAACGTGCCCCCGTGGGAAGACTGGGTTCACCCATTGAAGTGGCTGAGGTCATTTTATTTCTTGTTGCTAAAGAAAGTAGTTATGTAAACGGCGCTGTTTTCAATGTGACCGGTGGCATTGACTGGGTTTATTAACATCGGGATCCTCTAATGAATAATATTGGTATTGAAAAAATCAGTATCTATCCAAGTAGCTTGGCACTGAAAGTATCTGAATTAGCACAAGCACGTGGTGGAGACAGTGAATACATTCAAGAATCTTTAATGGTTATAAAGCGCAGTTTAGTACCACAGTGGGAAGATGCGGTCACCCTTGCCGTCAATAGTGCCAAAGATATGCTCAACGATCAGGATCGTTCGGATATCGGTTTATTTATTATTGCAACAGAATCAGGTTTAGATCAGGAAAAGGCCATCAGTACTTGGGCACACCGTTATTTGGGGTTACCTGCGACTTGTCGTGTTTTTGAACTGAAATCTGCCTGCCATGCTGGTGCTGCGGCGTTAAAGATGGCTGAGTCATGGATATTGTCCGGCCTTAATCGAGGGAAGAAGGTATTACTGATCAACGTGGACATCAGTAATAATATGATTCGCCACGGGAAGATGGAATATAGTCTTGGCGCTGGGGCCATTGCCTTACTTATCTCAGATAATCCGGTTTTTGCCATTATTGAAACAGGGAAGTCGGGTATTCATACTCATGAAGTGACTGATGTTATTCGCCCACTTCCTTGGAAAGAGGTCGCTTTCGATGTAGAAGCCAGCCTTTTCTCTTATATGGATGGGCTCGAAAATTCTTTCGAGGAATATTGTAAACAGACACCTGAGGCCAAAAAAAGTGCCTATTTCAATTATAACTTATACCACGTCCCCTTCCCTGGCATTAGTAAAGAAGCACATAAGGTATTATTAGAACTACAAGAGCTCTTTGTAAAAGAGGCGTTTGCCACTTTATTTAAGCAAAAAGTCATGCCTTCTCTGTATTACGCGCAAAAAATAGGCGCGACTTATTGTGGCAGTATTTTCCTTTCCCTATTTTCACTTATGGTGAAAGCACCAGAGATTAAATCAGGGGATCGAATTGGGGTTTACTCTTATGGTTCAGGATCCTGTGCCGAGTATTTCAGTATGCGGGTCGGGGACCAGGCGTTAGAGATTGCACAGCAGCAAGGTGCCGCGTTGGACATATTACTTGCCCAGCGTAAAATACTGGATGTGGCGGCATACGAGCAACTGGAAAATGCACGTAGTGCACAAATGCAAGGTAACGACTATCGCTTAGACAGGGACAACTTACAGGACTGGTATACACACCATTACAGCGGGAGTGGACTCCTTATTCTTGAGCGTATAGATAACCACTTACGGAGTTATCGCCATGCATGAATATGTCACTGTACCTATCAAATTTAGTCCCGATTCATTAGCCGATTTCGAAAGTCGCTTTATCTCTGCGCTAAATAACGAGCGCTATAAAGTCATTGTGCTTACGGGGGGGCCTACCTACTTTAGCATGGGTATGGATCTGACGTATATTTCTACCCATTATGACGCCGATTTCGTGTCTCAATTCTGCAATATTCTAACAATGGTAAGGAACAGCCACAAGCCAGTATTAGCTAAGGTTGAAGGGAGTGTTATCGCCGGGGGAATTGCCTTACTGTCGGTCGTCGATTTTATTCTGTCTAGCGATACCGCTTCCTTTAGTTTGCCAGAAGTCACCTTTGGAATTACACCAACAATAGCCATGTCTTGCTTACTTGAACGTATTAGGCCTCATCATCTTAAATACTTCGTATGGAGCTCAAGTGTTATTTCGGCAAAACAAGCCCTAAAATGGGGTTTAATCGATCAGATAAATACACTGGAAAACTTAGATCAAGATATTCAAGTTATGAGTAATAAACTATCTCGCGTTCCAACATCCACTATAAGAGAAAGTAAATTACTGTTGGCTGAACAATATTCTTTCGAAGAAAGGTTGGATTTAGGTGGCAATCTTCTGGTGAAAAGATTAAATGATGCTCAGACCATAGAAAAGATACGTCACTACTTAGAAGACATTAAGTTGTTTAATGATGAATATGCGGATGACTAATATGGAAAAACTTTATTTAAGAAAAAGTAATGAAGGCATTGCTTTTATGCATATTAACGATCCAGTCAACAAAAATGCCATTGATGATGAGTTCTGTTTACAATTGCATGGTATTGTTGACACGATAAAGCAAGACAATACCATCAAAGTGCTTATTTTGGTTGGATTGCCTGATATATTTTGTACCGGTGGTACCAAAGCATTTTTACAAAGTCTAATCACACATTACAAAACTAATATTGAACATGAGTATGCCAATCACCTCAAACATTTTCTGAATATACCGATCCCAGTTATTGCGGCAATGGAAGGTAGTGCTACAGGAGGGGGATTAGTCTTAGGCTTATATGCAGATATTTTAGTCGCGGCGGAAGAAAGTCGCTATGGCATGTCATTTATGAACATGGGATTCACTCCAGGCATGGGTTCAACCGCCATGAGTAAGGAAGCGTTTGGTTACTATACCGGTTTTGAGATGATGGTCACCGGTAACTATCTTAGAGGCAGTGAGCTAAAAGGAAGATGTTGTTTCAATTATATTTTGCCCCGTTCCTCGGTCATGGAAAAAGCCATTGAGATGGCGACCTCTATTGCTGAAAAACCTCGCCATAGTTTGGAATTATTAAAAAAATACATGTCAATCAACAGACGTAAAATGCTGGAGGAAACAAGTACTATCGAGGCGTTTATGCACCATATTGCATTTAATCAAAGCAATATTGAACAACTAATACAAGATAATTACACGGGTTAGATATGCTGAATAACTTGAGTGAAATGACCGTATTGGTAACTGGTGGCACAAAAGGTATAGGCCGAGCTACTGTTGAAAGCTTTGTTAAGGCGGGAGCAAAAGTATATGGCACTTATTTTTGGGGAGACAATTTAGATGAACTTGAAAACCATTTTTCTCAATATCTTAATCGTCCGGTATTCCTTCAGGCAGATATCAGTGATGAGGAGACAACCACGCAGTTAATCGAAACAATTGCTCAAGAAAATAAAAAAATTGACATTCTTATTCTCAATGCTGCGTTTGCACCTCAATTTAAAGATACTTATAAATTTAGGGGGCTGCTAGATAGCATTGAACACAACGCCTGGCCACTGATCACTTATATAGATTGTATTAAACAGCATTTTGGTCAACATCCTGGATATGTGGTTGCAATTACTTCCGAAGGGCATCGTAGTTGCCATATAACAGGCTATGATTATGTTGCGGCATCGAAAGCAGTATTGGAAACATTAACTAAATATATTGGTTCACGGGAAAATATCATTATTAACTGTATTTCCCCGGGAGTGGTAGATACGGAAGCTTTTGAATTAGTTTTTGGCAAAAAAGCACAAGCATTCATTCGAAAATTTGATCCGGATTTTATTGTTTCACCCGAAGCGGTAGGTAACGTCAGTGTGGCTCTATGCAGCGGATTAATGGATGCCGTGCGTGGTCAGGTAATCACCGTTGATAATGGCAGGATGTTTACCGATAACTTTACCAAGTGGATCGAAATGATTGAGACGAATTTCATTGAGAAATAATGGGGAGATTCATCCAGCATTATGAATATGGAGCCGAGCGATCACTTGGTATTTTACTGTATTTTGACCCAAAAGGTATTAGTCATGTCTAATCCCAATAGAAACCTATTTCTTGGCCGCTGGAAGCTTGAATCCTGTATGGGTAACAATGGAAATAAAAATATTTATCCTATAGGGATAAATCCGTTTGGCATGCTGACCTACACCGAACAGTACATGATGGTGTTTATTTCATCTGATGAGCGATCTCAATTTAGTACGGATGATATTCGCGCGATCCCATCAGAACAAATCTTGGCTGACTTCCCGAAATTTGAAACATATTGCGGCCATTATGATGTTAATCATGATAAAGGGATCGTCACACATTTTATTGATAACAGTAAAATCCCCAATCAAATTGGCACCGAGTTTCGTCGATACTTTAGTTTTGAGCATGAGAAGCTAGTCCTTAAATCCACAGATAGTCTATTACTCAATGACGAATCGTGGTTATTTGAGTTGGTGTGGAATAAACAGGAATAAGCATTAATTTATTAATTAACCAACCGGAGATAATATTATGGATAGAGATTATATTGTTAGTATTGTAAAAAAGCACATTGTCAATTCAATCGATGGAGCCAAGGAACATGAAATTGATTTGCAAAAATCAATGGCAGACTATGGTGCCAGTAGCTTAGACATTGTCTCCGTTGTTTCAGGTGTTATGAGGGAGTTAAAAATAAAAATCCCCCGCACAGAGTTAAAAAATATTAAATCTATAAACGGACTGATTGATATGTTTGTCACGAGCAGTTTAGAGGCTAAGTAGTTTATATACTCTGGCCCACGGAGGGGCCATGTTTAGAACTAAAGTAGGAAATCAGTCTGTTTGTATCATATACCACAGTAAAGAGGGCGACACATGATATCAAATCATGCAATTTTATTTCCAGGACAAGGTGCGCAGCGTCCAGGTATGGGGGCATCGCTATTCGATATCTACCCCAAATTATTGGCGGAGGCTGAAGATATTACCGAATTTAGCATTCGTGATTTTTTTCTGAATTCCCCTGCGGATCGATTTAGTAATACCCTTTATGTTCAGCCCGCATTATATACAGTTAATGCTTTGTATTATCGTCGGTATATTGACCAATGTGGGACGTTACCACAATTTCTAGCAGGGCATTCCCTTGGGGAGTTTAATGCATTACATGCCGCTGGCGTATTCGATTTTGAAACAGGATTACATCTGGTAAAAAAGCGGGCGTTGCTGATGTCGGAAAGTCAGGGAGGGGGCATGGCCGCGGTACTGGGCCTTAATGCTGAAGAGGTGATTCAGGTTATTGTGGAAAATAATCTGTTTGATCTCACTATAGCCAATATCAATTCCGACTTGCAAATGGTGATATCAGGACCGATTGAGAGTATCAAACAGGCAGAAGAGATATTTTATGATAATTATGCGATTAAATATGTTGTACTGAGAGTGAGTGGTGCTTTTCATAGTACGATGTTAAATACTGCGGCCATAAAATTTAGTGAATATATCCAAAGTTTTTCATTTTTACCGCCTCAAATACCGGTTATCGCCAATAGAACAGCCTCACCATATACCCTATCTTCTATAATACAAAATCTCTCAGAGCATATAAATAGACCTGTCATGTGGCGGCAATCGGTAATCTATATGCGGGCACAGGGTGTGGATAGATTTACGGAAATGGGGGATAGTTCTTTACTATTGGATATGGTTAAAAATATTTTATAGTAGTGTTGGATAAGCATAGCCAGTTACCTGACGGTGCTCTCTTAAGAACGGAGCGTGCGACTTTCACCGCACTCCGCTCAAGCCTCTCAACGGCATTTATTGTCACCCGGCAAAGCTTCTCATAACGCAGTTTACTACTCTCGTATGAATCCTTTATTCTCAACGAGTAAATTTAAAGTATTTATTTATATATAGTATAAAATTCATTTCCTTCTCATCACCAATACAACAGAACTGCTCGATTCTTTTAATGCTATTTTTGACATTTACACATCTAACAATTGCATTTTAATTTTTCATTATATGAGTAACAATCAGTCAGTCATCTAATTAGTAATTTAAAATGATTGAATATTTCAAAATAACGCTAACAAGCAGGAACTTTTACTTGCTAAAAATAACCGAGCTAATTCGGATTGAGTTCGCAGGAATTTAAAAATACAATTAATGACCCCACTGGAAATTTAGTTTATTAATGAGTTTTGTTATTGTCGCACTAAAAAGTCATTAAAGAATGCGGCAGAAGAGCCATTCATAATAGCATCACCATTATCCATAAAAAATAAAAACATTTAAAGAAAAACCAGGAGTGGAGTTATTCATTAGAGGCCAGAATGTAATTACCATACTAGCTGGTATTGGAATCAACAATTAAAATATTTACTAAGAGTAAATTTATTATATTACCAGATATAAGTAAGCATTTTTTCCCAGACTGAACTCGCCCTATACGGCACGCACATGTAGCTTGAAGTATGACGAATATAGGCAAAAAAAAAGCTGGCAACAGATGCCAGCCTTAGATTCATAGCAACAAGTTATTATTCGCCCGCAATCTTCATGGCAGGTAATAAAATAGAGCCACATTGAATGTTACTGCGCGTTTCGATGTCACTGCCGATGCTGACGATGTTACGTAGCATGTCTTTCAGG
>NZ_JBLWEX010000233.1:0-19857 GCF_048323875.1 Yersinia sp. LJYL362 | reverse complement strand
AATCAGCACCATTGATATAAGACGACCAACTGGCTACGCCAAACCAATCTGAATACTGGCGAACCATCAATTGCGTCATTATCTGGCGTGCCCCCTCGGGAATTGTCTCCCATTTAACGGACGCAATACCTGATTGCAAATAGATTCGGTCAATCTGGCGGATGGTGTCACTATCCAGCACAGCATTTTTTAGTAATAGCTCCAGCCAGTGTTGAAATGCCAGATTACTCGCCACAGCAGAACCCGCACCATGAGAAACAAGACGGGGAAAAGGTGGATACTCCATGCTCTTTGTCGGTTTCAATATCCCCGCACAACCGGCCAGAAACAGCTTGATACTCTGCTGAATCGCATGGCGGTACAGAGGGGCTTCTTCACCGGTTATCCATTGTTGCATGATGTCGACGAACACGGAACGTCCGGTGATTTCCAGTCGGTTTTTACACCATTCGAACATAGTGACTACTCCTCTTTTGATTATAAAAAAGAGAGAGCCTCCCCACTGGGGTAAGGCTCCCAATGGGTTTTGTTATTGAGAGATAGTCAGCCCAGACTAAGGCTGACGGATAATATCTAAGGTCGCACCAGTCTCAAGTGCGGCAATCAGTTCATTGACTGCGTTCAGATAAGGTGAGAGCGATTGAAAAGCGTTGTCGTTCTGGCGGGCCAACTGGTACTTATCCACCAGAGTGTTAATCGCCTCAAATGGGCGAATACCGGCGTCGGATAGCGCGACTACGCAGGCTTCCTCGCAAAAGTCCGTATCGTTCAGCGTCAAACCAAAGTGTCTGCTAAGCAGCGCAGATGCCGTTAACTGCCAGAATTGTTGTTCCTGATTCATATTAATACCTCCATTATGGTATTTTCTCGCTCGTCGCTTCCTGCCTGTTGGGTTAACAAAAACTCAGATGCCTGACGTGCTTGTCGGCAGGCGCGGAACAATGCCTTTTTGTCTTTTTTGAGCCTTTTCAACCAACCGTTGATATAACTCTCGTGTTGCACCTCGCCATAAATACCCAGTTCAGCGCAGAGAAAAGCACTGCCCAGTTCCGCAATCAACTCCTCAAAAGCATAAATAGGATCGCCAAAGGTGCGAGTTGATGAGGTTATTCCCTCACGGTTTAGGCGCTTTTCATGACCACTCGCGTGAATAAGTTCGTGTAGTAACGTGGACCAGTAATCAGCTTCAGTGAAAAATTGCCCTACCAGCGGCATGACAATCTCATCAGTTAATGGTCGATAAAATGCCCGATTCTGTCTTCTTGGGGTAGTTGTCACACCACTACTATTGAGCATTTCCAATACCCGATTCATCAGCGGTGCACTTAGGATCTCATTGTCATTCTGATCTATCAGTCGAACCGGAGGAGATGCCATACATTCAGGCAGACCTTCACACTGCTCGGTGTTAAACAACTGCAAGGATTTCATCATTGAGAGATGCTCAATTCGTGGTTTTCCCTGCTCGTCAAATAGCTTGTTACCGTCCAGGTCTTCAGCCTGTTTCTCAAACAGCTTGAAAATAACGGCAAGATGACTGGTTTCGCCTTTTTTCACCCGCCCACCGGCTTGCTGGGCCTGTTTAAAAGTCAACCACCGGTCAGAGCTGAAACCGTGATCCTCACTTGCCATCCATAACAAGGGGACATTCACACCGCTGTATGGACGGCCCGTCGAGGCATTGGTCGGTAGCGAACTACCAACAGGTCTCGTCGCCAAACGCCAGGGTTTACGCCAGGGAACAGTGCCCTTTTCCAGCGCAGCGATGATTTTGTCAGTGACTTGTTGATATAAATCAGCACGTTTTTGAGCCTTACGGCGGGAGGTAGATTTCTTCATGGGATGAGCCTCAAAAAAAGCGCAGCCCAGCCAATGGCGGAGTGCGCCACTGGTGAATAAAATGGGATCGAAGTCCCTGATAGGTAAAACATTAAATGACGATGATTGTCATGGAGTCGAATCGAACGAGGATGGGACTAAATAGTAAAGTAGGCCTTAACCCGAAGGTCTCTGTTTGCAAAGGTTGACAGATTTGGCTTAACCGCTCGAAAGCACCATCTCTCAGGTTATGATGGCATTGGCAGGTGATTACCCGAAGGCGTTCCTCTCAAATCACCGGAACATTGGCAGTTGTCGTAGACAACGTTTAGCCCGTAAATCGTACATAAACACAGCAACTTGAGCAAGCGTATCTTTTGTCATAGTCACACGCTGCTAGCTGGCAGCCCTGGAATACTTTTCTTACCGGAAGCAATCTGACCAATATTTTCATTCAATAGTTACTTTATTATAAATACGAGCAATATAATGCCCACGCCCATCACCATGCCCTAAATCCATTGACACTAAAGCCTCAGCTTCTTTTTGACTAAAACCCTTATTTCGATGATATACCAGAGCATCTCTGGAATAAGCATAACGCAAACTATGAGGGGCATACTGACCAACAAGCCCCGCGTCTCTGACAATATTCCGATAACGTTCAATAGCCAGATGGATACCCATTTTATCCATCAACTTTCCATTATTATCAGCGGCTATTTTGATAGCATCACTTACAACTTTAGCTAAAGCATCTCTGTTAATTATTGTTGTATCTCTTGGCCTACCACCTTTAGTCCCAAAAACAACGCGTATTTTTTCTTGCTGATTGAGAATAGCTTTTTGCCACGTTTTTAATGATTTAACCGACTGAATCGCTTCCTCAGTACGCAAGCCGAGCTGTCGGGATAATTCCATTGTAACTGCGGCCCCCTTATCAACCTCGCGAACTTTATCCAGAATACTTTCATAAATGTCTGCCGGGATCGCGACTTTGGTACCGTCTCGACTTGCACCTGATATACCCAGCGCATCGTTGCTTAATTTTTCGTGAGTTGGATTTGCCATAAAGGTTTTTCCGGCCAAACGCAGCACTGCCCGTATGGCGGCCATTTCATTCTGTAAAGTTCTCTTGGAGATATTCTCAGCCAAACGGCTATTAATATAAATTGCAATATGGTTTGTTTTTAAATGACTGACATCACGGATCTGGATATTCATTTTTAATAATCTTTCGGCCAAACGATCCGCTATTTTCATGCGGTCTGAGACTGTTTTAAAACTCCCTCCCGCCTGACGAGCGAGTGTAACCAGGCTTTTATTCAATTTTGCCATTATTTCTCCTGATTGGCATCAGGTGGGTTAGGTCTTCCGTCCCATGTGAACGGAAGGCATAACCCACCGGCTTCTCCATAACATTTACCTTAAACATTTCACCCCGACGGCACGGTTAATTTTGCGCTTTCTGCATCTCGACAAACATTTATGCATCGGGGCGGCGAAATGTTGAGTTCTTGCGAGGTTCCCCAGGTCTCCGACCTGTTTGCAGCTTACGCCGAGCCGATTTTCATCGGTCTACCTCCACACACCAGTACTACTGGCGTCGCCATCAATGTCGTGTCGATTTACCTCTTTTAATTGAAAATTGTCGTGATACAGGGTTTCCCTGCGAATTTGACAATGAGTTGAAATGGATAACCCGATGAACGATAAAAACTCGCGGTTAAGCGTTTTAAAACCATTACTACGTGTTGGTCAGAGGGTAGAAATGTCGTTGAAGTGGCTGTTCGTCAGTACTGCCGGTCGTGCGCTGCGCGCGTCACTTGGTACTCGTTTCACTCGTTCGCAAGTGACGCCGCGATCCTCAGCTTTCAGTACAAATATGAAATATGCCAACCCATCGTCCGCACAGTTTGTAATTGAAAGTGGGTGTCAAAGCATCAAAAAGAAGTGCAACAGCAGTGAATACTGCAAAGCGTATTTGGACAAAAAAATGAAAATTGAAGTAGAAGAGACCTTATCGCGACTTGATTGCGAGCCCCATTTTCAAAGGTTAACGGGGTACCGCCCGAAGGCGTCACCTCTCAGGTTAAGGTGACATTGGCATGCGATTACCCGAAGGCGTCCCTCTCAAATCACCAGGACTTTGGCATGTTGCTTATGGCAACAGAATAACGACGCTATGTTAAAACAAGTATTCTAATCCCCGCAAGCACTGAATAAAAAACAATCAATTGAGCATTTTTTCCCACAGTGATACATTTAAAATCCGCAATTAATGGAGTAATAGCGATGAGTTCACAAAGTTTTGATCCAAAGGATTTGGAAGAAATTTGCGCCAGAAAACCACCAGTTTTTCACATGAATAAGGACGATTTCAAAGAAATGAGTCGTAACGCCCTACTAGGTTCTATTGATGTCACCGTGGGAAGTGTCAAGGCTGTAAGTATTGTGATATCTATGGCAGAGAACACAACCACAACTAATGAATCTACCAATCACTTGCGGTACACATGGGAAGATAGCCCTTGTAAATCAGAAAACCGCGACATTGAATAGCTCGTTTTTATGCCCGGTGATTTTTTGTTTTATCCCTTACTAATAACCTTTTTGGCGACACCTGCTGTTATTTTTCCACCCGACTCGCCCGCAGCCTGAGGCATTTTGCCGCCATCAGTTATCCCTCTGGCAATGTCACCAATTCTTACCCCAATCCAACTCAACATAGTGAGCCAGAACATTGGGAAGATAACGTACATCATCCCCAGCACCAGACTCATCATCCAACCATCCACCGTGGAGCTGAAGAATCCAGCAAATGGTACACTACTGTTAATAATCTCTTGTTCCGCCATGTTGTCATAAATAAGGGTGATCAGCCTGTCATCCAACCAACCGGCTAACTCCCACCAAAATGTGATGAATATCAGGGCAAATAACGCAAAAGAAATAGTTACTACTATTTTCGGTTCATAAGCACTGAACATCATTAGTAGCGGTATGACGACAATGATCATCATCTCAAGTAGTGCCTGAATCATCGGCAATGCCTGCTTTAGAGCATCAAATCCTGAAAGAGCCTCAGTTTGCTTGAGCCCCAGTCCAACGGAGGAGATCAGCCGTGTTATATTTCCTGCTAATCCCGAGGAGGAATCATTGCCACTTACAGCATAGGTTTCACCACTGCCAGACAAACCCACGTTGCGTGGACTGACCAGCCAACGTAGCGCCATCTCTTCCCACTGCTCCCGGGGGTACAAAAAATGTAATACCTTTTTGGTATAACCATTGAGGTTTTGCAACACCCGAGTTTTTAAACCATGAGTGCCATCGGACCACCACTGTTTACACGTTGGATAACCACCTCGACTGACGTCGGGATAACCACCATCTCTGTTGCGCTCATAGCCCCACTGACTGCGCGGTTCAGTTGAAGTGTAATGATCATAGTAGCCTGCGGTCGTAAGAAAATAACGGCTACCAATCCAGCCAATACCATTGATGGTGGCATCACTCAATTGTTGGTGGCTATTCTTCAGTTTAAAATAGGCACGCGAGTAACACTGATCAGCAAAATCCTGTACTTCCTGTAGCACTATGGGGTCACGGATTTTGGTATTCTGCACCTCAAATCGCAATTGCCGTAACTGGTTACCACAAGGGATAGAGGCTATCATTGCCTGTGTAGTGCCTTTCGATATCATATGAAGCAGATACCACCACACTGGCACGGCAGCTGTTTTGCCATCAAAGTCGTTGTTCAGTCCCTGATAACCAGAATTTTGTGGTGATGGGAGGTTAACACCACATTGTTTGGCGCGGGAGCTGTCAAACTTGAGGGTACTGATGTCTACTGGCAGCAAAGGCACACAGCAAAATAACATGACACAAAAAGAGACGTATATGGCATGCTCGACTCGCGGCAATGCCAATAACCCTTTATTACCTTCATCAGCCCCCTCTTCACGTACTTTCAGCCAGATACCAAGCACTTTAAATACCAGTGGCAAGACGAACAGACCGGTGCTCAACAAGATATTCCACAGTGAGTTATTCAATATCCAACCGAATAACACCAGAAAATATTCAAGAAAACTGTTTGCCGTCATAACGCCGCCCTATGCCAACACCGGACGCCATACAGCAAACTCAATGACCAGAATTAAGGTGATAGTCATCCACTCCAGTCGATGCAATGACTCGTTCGGCACTTTATATAATATCTTTGAGCGCACCATGCGAAACCATAAACAAGCCAACAAGCTGTATAACATTAGTCGCCAGATAAAAAGCCAGTGCCGATTGGTCGTTAGCCAACCACGCGTTTGATAACCCGTAGGATCAAGTTCAAACAGGATGGCTGCGCCCCAAAAGAGCACCATTATCAGGATCGCCCCCACAGCCACGAATAATACAAATCGGCCAGCCATTATAGATCTGCCTTTTTCTGGCCCATATGACTAAAACCTTTGTCCTGCCCCCCGCTATGCTGCTGTAATCTATTAATGTGATTACGAATACCCTGACGTTCAAATATAGTCAGCAAACTGTTGTTGCTAATAGCTTTACGCAGTTCCATTTCATTTCGCATTGCAGCAAGCTCACGATCGAGCGCATCAATACGCCGGTTCCCTTCAGCCAGTGCTTCAGGTTGGTCTGCAGCATTTGGCTCTGACTGACCGGTGATGATCATGCGGCGCATAATCAGCGCATTCTCGACGGTATCGGCCATAGCCAGCTCGCCAGCAAGGCGTTGTATTAACGCTGCATTATCTGGATCATCTTTCAACGACTGGATAACCCCTCGGGTAACCACGAGGCTGCCCGTTTTCAGCTTTGCCAGATTTTCTATGGTGGGCTTCTCCAGACCACCAACCAATGAAACTAATTGTTCAAGGTTCTTTTTAGTCGTGTCCTCCAGCATCGGGGAAAAGCCAGTACCAGCCAGCGTGCTACCGGTGGCGTTCTCATCACCGCCACTACTACATGCACTGATTACACGACAGGTACGAATGGTGCGATCACCAAGCACGTTAACCACCGCCACGGCGGCTTGTTCTGCATTTTTATAGCGTTGGCACACCGTCCCGTTGCAATCTGTTGGGCCGACAAAATCATTGCTGCTAACTGGCAGGTTATTCATCATGTTGTAACCGGCTTTGGTAAGATCATATGTCGGCCTAATTGCTGGCTGGCCTTTACCGCCACGTTTCTGACCACCAATCCAGCTTGCGCCCTCTTCCCCTGTCGCCTGCTGTAACTTCTGGTCACTGCGAACCGCATCACCATCACTTGAAGCAACAATATTCTTATACTCTTCAGTCACTGCGGCTTGTGTCCATTTACTCCCGAGAGTGTAATCAGCCATTTTGTTGGCTATGTTCTGGCAGTTCAGTGTGGATTTGTCGAAACTTAACCCCGCCTGCAAAGTACCGTTGGTCAGCATTTCATACAAACCTGGATTCGCCCGTTGGATAACCATTGCTGGCATGCTGGCCACCGCACCGCTGGCCCCCTGAATAACCGTCCCCATCAGATCTCTAAAACCGCTGGTGATACCATTGAGCTGGTTACCGACCGTAGTTTTCAAATCAAAGTTGCCGCACATCAAATCGCTGTTCCAGCTTCCGGTCATCCCCAAACGGCGCATGCTATTACGTGAAGAGGCTGGCGAAATGACAGAACCGCCACCTATCGAGTAGTACAAACCATCGCTAATAGCACCACTGGATGTGGGAATAGTGGCTCGAGTCGGATGGACTGTAATTGACAAGAAAACTGCGGCAATCGGCGGTAAGCAAAAATATTTATGCAGTGTCATAGGAGCCAACTTTATGAAAAATCGGTGCTAAATAGGAATGTTTGCCCACGGCGCTTACAGCAGCTATAAGGCTGCCACAGCGCCCAAGCATAATTGCCATCTTCGGCTATGGGGCGGTTGGTGTCAGGGAAAACGGCACAAGTCGTCGAGATCTGAGGTGCCAGACGCTGCCATTTATGATTCTGGATGCCGGTATTTTCCCGAACCGGCTCGGGTGGCCAATAGCCCGGTGAAGGTTGGCCCACCAATGGCTGATAGACATGCAACTGACCACGACGAGTGATGATATCAGCAACCCGTTGGGCAACAACTGCAGCAGATTTATAGCTGTCCTGCTGAGTGACAAAGCCACTTCGAGGATAAATATTCCCCCACATATTGCCGCTTCGTTGACTACCCAATTCGCGTTGCCCGAGGATCAGAGCTTCGGGATAAAAAGATTCAGGGAAACCACTACGCCATACCAGAGTATCGAGGGCACTGACAAAGTAAGGGAAAAAAGGCGTCGCGGCTGATTGGCAAGAATAACCCACAATGTGACCACCAATCAGTGAAGTTGCAGGATGGCCGTATGCATCAGCGTAATGAAAATACAGGTTTTGTTTGCGCAGACTGGGGGCTTTTATTGCTTGTTGACCACCGCCGGCACCGACACCCGATAACATACCAATAATGCCGTTTTCAGTTGCACCAGCAGCCCCGCTGACGGCCGATATCTCTGACCAGGGATTATCTCCTGAGCCTGAATAGGCTGACACCACCGCCTCGGGAATAAAATGTTCAACTTTAATGGAGGTTTTCACTGAGCAACCGAGAGGCGTACACAGCAACCAATAACAAATTCCTTTTATCTTCCAGCTGATGCAAGAAGTGCTGGCAGCACTGGTTATCAAGCTGGTTGTATTGACACTAGCGATACATAAATTGCTGCCCGTCAGGAGAGTGACCAGTAGCAACCGGCAAGTTCGCGAAGAAGCACAACTCATTGATTCTTCTCCTGCCAGTTAATTAACTGCTGCGCTGCCACACCAACATCGGTAGTCCCATATACGACCCACTTGTCGTCAAATACTACCGCAGGATATTTGACCAAGCCTAAAGACCAGGCATTGATGACTCCCTGATAAGCTGCGACTAATTGTTGTTCTAACATTTTAAATACGGACGATGCCTGAAGCTCGCGAACTTGTTTTTCTGCCTGAGCGGGCTCGACGGGTAAAGAGCCAAATATTTCCCGTTGCACAGAATCTGGTGCATCGAGATAAATAATCGAAATATCGGGGGATATAGCAGATACGGGGCGAGAGCGATCAGTATAAATAACGACATCAGCCAAAGCGCCTGCTGAAAGGCACAATACAACCAAATAGCTGATAGATCTGATCATCATGAATGCTCCTTAAACGAATTATCGGCTTAAGATGCATCCATATGGTGTTGAGGTCAGTAAAGAACTCTATATGTGATTGCGGATATTTACCTCAACATACTCTAAGCTAGCCCCTTTCGATGACACTAACGCGCTATCGCTTGTTCAACTGGCGTCAGCTGCGCAAAGGATTTGAGCAGTTGACGCCAGTTTCTGCTGCCCCTTCTGGTGTCAGAATGCCCCGTCCCTCATCCAACTTTCGCGCCATGCGATATGCCGCTTCTAGTTCACTACAGTGGTACAGGTTCATTAACTGACGGCGCTGCGCTTTCTCTTCTTTTTCGGTCATTCCCAACGCCAGATAAAGGCTGGGTGGTACGACTCTAAATAGAGCTTCTACACGTTTGGCTAACACCACACCCTCGGTATAACATCCGGGGAGTTTTGTAGCCGACAACAGCATGTTTTTTTGCTCCTCAGTCAGTTTTTTGAAACGGGAAATCTGTTCGACCTCATCCGGTGGCATTGTTAGACATAACCACCACTCCGCCATGTTCAGCATTTTTTCTGCGCTATCAGGGTAATCAGCCAGATTCTGTGTTGCCAGCCACAACCAAGTCCCGAGCTTACGCCACATCTTCACCACCTTAGTCATATAAGGCGATAACAGCGGATTAGTGGTCACAATATGCGCCTCATCAATCACCATCGTGATTTCACGTTCAAGATACTGATCGCGCTCCGCGATGTTATTGACGGTATTGACCAAAGCAATAACAGCGACCGCCATCTGTGCTTCATAACCTTCACGGGCAAGGGTGCCGAGATCGATAACTGTGACATCAACCTCTGGCCAAGGCATTCCAGGTCGGTTAAACAGCTCCCCCTCAAATCCTTCAGTAAACATCCGCAGTGCTTGCGACATTTCTTCCGCGCGGGCACGCCGGTTAGCCGTTCTTCGTTCGCAGCCATCCGTACCTTTGCTGCTGCCGTGGGCAATATTTTCCAGTGCATGCATCAGGTCTTCCGGTAGCATCTGACGACTCGCATCAAAGGAGGTGTGAGCAGCAGCTAAAATCGCTTCACGCAGCATGCCACGGTCAGCTCGAGTCATACGCGCTTCTTCGGCCGTTTCACCGCCAGTAACCATAAGGCGGGCAGCGATCTCCATCTCGCCGAGAATATCTCGTTTTTCATCGCCATCATCAGCCGTATCGATATCGGGTAATACCGACTCATCCGTCACTAATTCGTCCTGAGAAACTTGCAGCAATAAGTGTGCATCGGCAAACGGAGCTAATGAAATCCCGTTCCCGGGTTTGATACTGATTTTATTAACCGTCAGCCCCAATGATCGGCAATAGTCAGCCAGCAAACCAAAGGAGTTGCCGGCTTCCAGTAGAAATAGACGCGGCCGGTGAATAGCGATCAATTGGGACAGTGAACTACATAATGTGGCTGACTTCCCCGAACCGGTTGGCCCGAACAACAGTAAGTGTGCGTTTTGCGTTCGATCATCTTTGTTAAGTGGATCAAAGGTCAGCGGCGCACCACCACGGTTGAAAAATGAAAAGCCAGGATGACCGGTGCCAGTATCGCGCCCAAATACTGGCAACAAACAGGCAAAATGCTGCACAAAGGTTAATCGGCTGTACCAGTGATTTTTGTCGGCCGCAGGGTTAAAACACATAGGCAACGCCCGCAAGTAGCTGTTGAGGGGAGCCACATCATGCTCTGAGTTGATGGGTTGCAAACCGACATTAAGCAGTTTAGTGCTGATATCGAGGTGTTTTTTATCCAGAATGTTCTGATCCGATGCCCTAATAAGGAAAGTTAATGCGGCGCGGTACAATTTATGCCGTTTACCCAGATATTGCCGTGCTGTATACGCATCTTCACGAGCACGGGTAGAGTCAATATTATCCCCCATCGCGTTACGCCCAAGGCGACTAAACTCCTCTTCCAACACCTCCTGTGGCTGCACAATCAGAGTCATAGCAATCATGGTGCCTTCCGGCATCAGGTCCATCAGAGTGTTAATATTCTCACCGCGCCGAACTTCACCGGTCAGATGACCCGTTTGGGGCGCACGGCGTAAACGTTCGACCGGTACAGCCTTATGCGCCATATTATCAAACCACCAGATACCGCGTTCGGCATCACTGCGCGGACGGGTAAACCACAACGTTTCACTAAAATCATTCAAGATCGGCAACGTATCCGGCGCACCATCGTCGTGTCGCGCGGCTGCGTAGAGGACATCCGGCGCGACCCATTCGGGTTTAGGATTAAACCAGCGCAGTAACCAGCTATGAATTTGCTGCCCGTTTTGTCGTTCACAGCGGATACCAGCGCCAGCCAGCGCAGCGGTAAGACTGTCGCAAACCTGGTTTAATATCGCCGCCGGTGACTGCGGATCGCGTCCATGTTTTTCGACATAACGGTAAATCACCATGCGAGTACGGCGTGTCTGACCACGCCATACTGCTCCGGTGACAATTTTGTCTTCAAATAAACCATCGTCTGCCGAAATACTTTTCATATGGCGTTCCGTTTCAGCCAGCCAGGCCTGTGTAAACGGTGTTTCTTGCGCCCATGGCTTTATGTAGCTGCGCAACTTATCCATATACGCAGTGACATCCGTCTCATCCTGACAGTAAAACTGCACTACCCACTGGTGATGATTCAGCTCTGGCAAACTGTCCTGTAGTGCATCTTCGACAACATCACGGATCTCTTCAAGGCGCTCGGTCGAGCGACCTTCGGTACCCACCGGTATAACGTTAAAGACTGCTCCCACCGAGAAACCATCATCAAGTAGCAGGCAGCGCTCTTCCACGAGATATTCAGCCCACGGCATATAATCAATGATGGAGGGTGCCGCGCTATATGCCTTCGCCTCATCACAATGGGTAAATTTTCCCTCTCGGCTAAAGGGTTCATGTTCCTCAACAGCCAAAGGGCTGTCACCTGCCGGTTGGACATGAGATGAAATCACTTTGGAACGAAACAATGAAAACATCACAAATCCTCGGTGCGTTCACCCGGCAAGGCATACTGAACCTGATTGTAGAATGGAAACACCGTGCTATATCCCGGCACGGGAGTATTACCATCAGCAAGATGAGGGTAGACGTACATCACCATGTCTGGATTCGGCAAACGCGGAAACGTCTGCTGAATCTCATTTTCTTGAGTACGACTGTAGCTTTCCATCACATGATTCAATGTGATTCGTTCACGACTGTTAAGGCTACGCCGTAAAATTGTTCGTCCTTCACGGGTTGCATTCGTTGTTGATGCCCCCTTGTGCCAAATATCCAGCATGCTGTTGTTGCCTGCTGGCAACATTTTATCCTTACGAGTACTACAGCCAGTCAGTGCACTGGAGGCCAGCAACAGGATAAGAAGCAACTTAATTTGTTTTTTTGTCATCATACTTCCCTGTCAGTCCATGCCTGTTCCTGGCTGGCTTAGGTTGAAGTCATATTTCACCTTGCGACCTTTTTCTTCATAATCGATCGTCAACTGGCGGGTAATGTGGACGACTACCTTGCTCCCAGGAGGAACATAAACTGCATCAAAAGTTTGTCCATAACGCGCTTTAACCCACTCAGCTGTTTCCTGCATGCCCCCTGATATCGCCTTCCCCATCAACACCTTCCCTGCATCTCCGGTCAGTCTCGACGCCACACCACCATTGGCATTGGTCTGAGCAATATTCTGATTTTGTGCTAATGCATCCCCCGCAGCGCTGCTGGCAGATAAAGCAAACAGAGTGGGCAGATATGTAGAAGCATTCGACTTTCGTTCCCCTGACAAGCACGGAATACCATTTTCATCAGATAACCAACCAATACTGTTGTTCTGATTGCTATTTTTCTCAGTTTTGTCTGTTGGATGCGGCAAGGTGCGTACGGTGCCATCAGTAAATACAAAGGTGATACTGGTCACCACACCTCGAACACAAGACAATGTCCAATCGCCAGTTGCAGTACCTGAAACAATCGCCCCCTGAACATCAGACAAATCGATGCCGTTCGCTGTCAGATTGTCTTTTCCGATTAACACTTTGAAAGGATAAGGATCTGTCACTTTGCCGTTGATCGGCACTCGCCCCAGCAGTGCGGTCATGGCTCTGCTGCCAATCAAGGTGGAATTTTCCGGTAAGGTGAACACCGGTTCAACCGGCCCCTCTGCTACATTATTGCCCTTCAGGTTCTGCCTATAATCGGTTTTATTCACCAATTCGGTTTTCTGGCGAGTAATAACATTGTCATCCAGAAAAGAAGTAGCAAAGGTGAAACCACGGGCGGCATTGTTATTTCCTTCATCAATAGATTTACCCGTTACATCAACAACGCCATCATTTGGCTCGATCCATTGCAAGCCATCATGATTCAACGCGAGTGGGGCATTTTCGAATCCCCCACCACTCAGCCCCTGTCCCACGGGAATATCACTGTGATTGCCTTTATCTTTCAGTGTTTGCATCAGCACACTGATTTGTGAAGTTATCTCCTGAACCTGAGCTTTATGGGTATTAGCTTGAGAATCAGCAATAGCCCGGTTGATACGTTCGTCAACATTCTGGGTAAGCTGCTTCAGATTTTTATTCTCATCTGCCAGGGCGTTATTAGCAGCATCCAATTGATTTTGACGACCTGTAACCGTTCTTAAACTTCCAACCAAGGTACGTAACGTATCCTGCGACGTATCCCCTTCAATCCCCATCGCTTTGAGATCTTCTGGAGTAAGCTCAGCCAATACCCCACCCGTTTTATCAAAAATTACCGCTTGTTCATGTCTGTTCGAACAAGCTTTTACGCCTATCAGCGCTGCGGCCAAAATGGTCAGCGGCACGGCGAGTTTGACCAACACATTAGATTTAACTTTCATCGCAGGATACCCCGCGTCCTATGAGCTTTATCTGTAACGGTGGGTTCTGATCTAAATGCTTTATCGGGACGCCCACGTACAACCAGATATAGCACGGTTGTATCTTCTGGCGTTCCTGCATGACCTAACCAGCGGTGCTGGAAGGTTGCAGAGACAAACTGTCCCTGCAACGCACGAGGGTCGAGCATAATTTTCGCCGCCGCAGTATTGCGCGCTTGTAGGGCAATAACGCTGTAGCCATTAAGGCTCCAGCTCGCCAGAGGACTCACTGCAACAGATACTGAGGGATACAATGTAGTGATGTGTGAGGGGAGATTAAGTGTCACGCTGCTGATACCTGATACCGCTTCAACCGTGCGCAACGGACCATATAAACTCTGGGCGGCATAACGCGTGAGTACTACCGGTATAGGGGCATTTAATTTTGTTGGTGTACGCCGCTTGGACTTTGTATCGCTCTGCGCGAAAGATGGCTGACCGCTGTCACTGGTGGAAACGGAAGACACTTCTCCCTCATAGACCAGTTGTATTGGTTCACGAGCTAACTTTCCCAGTACAGCGCTGACATCAAGAAGAATAATTTCACCATTCACCTTGTTCTGTAGCTGTAATCGGGTAACTGGAAATGCTTCGCTGGCAGCAAGATAAACAGCACCTCCGCTACTTTGTACTCGCAACTTGCCCTTTAGCGCGGGAGGAACCCCTACTCGCACATTTTTATCTACAAAAATAATACGTTCTTGTCCGACACTCAGAGAGATTTGCAGTGGAATTCGCTCCCACTTCATCAGTTCAACCGCACTGGCTACAGCAGAGAACATCGTCAATGCCAGGGTTATCAATCTATTGAGTCTCATTGGAATATCCCCGTTTTCTTTTCTTGCACCTGTAACGGTATTGCCTCAAGTCGTTGCGGCACACCGTCATAACAATCCAGCGCCAGTCCGAATGGGTTACGTTCCGGGTCACCTTCCCAACGAATAATTTTGACTGGATAACGTACCAAGGCCCTTTTGACAGGTTCAGTGTGGTAATACTCATCGGCCACCAAATCCAATCGGGCCAGCCATTCATCACCCGATTTTATGTCCACACTCTTACTGCTATAGCCCCGTTTGGGGATTTCATAGACCACGCGTACCCGATCTTTCAATTCGCCGTTATCGGTACGAAAGCGGGAATCTTTGTTTAGAAAGTCCTGACAGGCGGGTGTTAGATAAGGGCTTAGTTGGGCTATTTTGGCAGGGTAATCCACCTCGCCATTTTTTGGCCAGGCGTTCAGTTGCTGGAAGATATAGAACGCAAAGCTATAAACTGTAGATGGCGGTACTTCCCACCATTTTTTGCTACTACCTGAGCGAAGGTCGGGCGGATTATGAATGGTGAGGTCGCGCGGTGCTTGTATCCAGCCAATACTGGTGATCATCAAACCAATAAAGAACATGACGCAAAATAGGCGAAGCGAAAGAATATGATTGTCGCGAGCGCTAACGGCATTGCGAAAACGGCTCATTTGGCAATCCCTCGTTTAAACTGACGTGAACGCCGAAGTTCCCATGCCCGACTGACAATCACCAGATCATGAACAAATCCTAGCCGCGCTCTCGCTTCTTCCAGACGTCGCCAAAGGTAGTTATCCGGCTTGCCACGTTTGTATTGACTGGCCCATCGGCCACCAATAAAAACCACCAATATGGGCATAATCAGCATGCAAGTTGGAATAGCAATCCAGCCAACTGTGGGGATCAGGACAAATGGAATAGATACCGGGATGCCAAGCAAGAAACCACAACCAGCAGCCAGAAGGAACTCACCAGAAGTGAATCCACGCCAGACCATAGGCGGCGTATTCAGGCGATCTGGCAGAAACGCAATCACAGCCATACCGCCCCCTTAAAGAATGCTGCTGGCTTGGGTGACGAGCCAGATGATCACCACAAGCAAAATCACGCCAATAATGATGAAAGTGCCAAACTCAGTCCAGGTCGCTTTCCCCTGACGTATATGGTGGAAGCAACTGATTACCGCATTAGCCACGACGATAAAAGCAATGGCACAGATAACCAACGCGCCGAGCGTCAGACCATCCCGCAAATACCCTCTAAAGGTGTTATAGGTACCGGCTCCTCCCCCCGATGACGGCTGTTCAATGGTGGGCAATTCGGCCAATGCACTCCCGATATAAAACAAACTCCCCACCACTGCCAAGATTAACTTTTGATGTATAAAAACAATTAACTTCATTGAGTTATCCTTAAATCAGTGGAAAAAGAAGAAGAGTGTCAGAAGCAATAACAGAATCAAACGGATGGCAGCGTCAGGCAGTTTATCCATCGGCACGGACTTGTTGGATACGCCGCTAAATGCCGTGACCAGTACCCAGGCTGCGAATAGAAACAGCACTCCGCCCCAAAATCCCAGAATGAGAAAATTAAGCGCGGAGGGTTCCATTCCACCGCCAGTACCAGCGTTCCAGGCGGATTGCTGGGCACTGGTCATCGGCATCAGCGATTCTCCCCACGGTACTGGCCGATGACAGACAGAGGCAATGATGGCTGCGCTCGAGAGGGTTCCAGATAACGCTCAATACCTTGTTTCATGGTGGTGATATCGCGTGTTGCACTGAGGTAATCGAAATAAAAACGGGCATTCTGGCTATGCTGATTAGCCACTACGCGGGCGCGATCAAAACTGGCTTGAACCTGATCGAGTTGGCGCATAACCAACGCCAGTTCATCTTTTTCGGCCGCTTGAGTCTGGAAAATACTGACTATTGTCAGTAGCAGAACACTGAATTTGGGGGAAAGGCGCATGATGCCCTCCTGTAACATTAACGGAGCAGGAAAGACTGACGCAATCGGGTGTGGAGGACAGTAGGAAATTGTTTATGGCGGGATGATGATTATTAAGAAGGTTACTGACTTAGTGATACATTTTAAAAATCCCCTAAAGAAATAAATTTATCCTGAGCAAAACAATAGTCTGCATAGTATTAGTTAATAAATATCGTACTGAATACCACTTACAATCTAAATATAGTGGTGCGATATAATAGATCACTTTGAGGGAGTTCAGTCCGAATTGTGCTATGCCGTTCATAGCTGTGTCAGTGATGTTGTTTCGTGTCCACGAAGCCGCAGTCTAGCGTTTCCTTGCTCCAAGTGTAGACTTTTTACACGCACCAAAAGTTGCAGGGTGATCCTTCCCTTACCTCTTCCCTGGCATTCTGAGTGAGGTTTTTACATTTTTATTTAATTCACTTCTCACTCAGCAGATGGTCAGCACAGGCATGCTGCACTGGCCAAGGTATTAAAGCAAAGTCCCGCTATTGGTAGGCAGGACTTTATCATCAGTTTGATTTAAACATCATCCAACACTTATCTAGCATCAACGCAACGTTCTAACAACGCCGTTTTCTAAAACTAAAATTTCCCTGACGGATTGCCTCTTTACTGTTTGTGTCGGAGGGGATTCAGCACTTCGAAGATGAGTGAATGGAATTTCGTCTTTATAAAAAACTCCCAATCCATGATATCCGGAAACACTAACATCTGTATATCCCCGGGACCAAATCTCATTAGCTACTTTCTCCATAAAAGATTGACGCTGCCCATACAATATTTTTTCTAAAAAAACCGGACTCTTGATTAGCTTTATCTATTTCTTCTTTCGTCAGGTTTTTAATAGGCCGTCTATCTGCGGAATAACTACCTGTTAGTCTTATATCTTTGATTTCACTTAAAATATCATTATCAATTAAAAGATCGACTAACTTTTTCGCGGAATAAGCGGAGCTGCCACTTCCGAGGACGTCAATACCGGCAAGTCCATGACCGTTGATGTATGCCTTCCTAAATTCATTTAGTTTTATCTCTTCCAGTGTGTTATTTTTTTGCTCTCTTACAGCTTTAGTAAAAGCTAGCCCAATCTTTATATCATTTTCTTCTTGAGTTATTTCCTCATGAGAACGATGAGGGTTTAATGTTTTATCTGACTCAGAATCATTTTTTTCAAGCGTAAAATTATTTTTTTCAAATTCAGTCGCTACACTTTTAAACTCAGAAACCGCATTTTTATTCATAAAGATGGCGGGGTACAGTGTTTTTTTGTTAGAACTCGAGGAACTTGCTGGCCAATTATTCTCATAAATTCGTTTTTATTGTCAAACCCTTTCTCTCCAGTAATTAATAGCAATCCTCCTTTTTGTTCCAGTTGCTGTGGCGTGTTAGTTATGTCAATTATATTTTTGACTAGATTATTAGAGTTTTCTCCGCAAGTTGCGGAACACGGCATACTGGAAGTTAACGGAAGAATATATGATAGCTTCACATAGATGGAACTATTAGTAATCATTAAAGCACCCCCATAATAAAATTAATATTTACATTACCAGAACAAACATTTCTAGATCTTTTAAATAAAGCTCATATTCCTAAGAAAATTTAGATAATAAATGCACTTTTCTGATTTCGCTATAAAGTGATAATTATATGCTGATGCCGCACCAAGGTAACAGCATCAGAAAAATACGTGGACAGTAAAACAAAAGTGATTCAGGGATTACAAAATATCACGGTACTCGGCTAAGATATTCAGCCTAAGGATAGGCTGTATAGAGCATATTGCATAGGTGCACTTGTAAAAAATGGAGACAAAAAAGATGAAAGAGAATAACTATCAAATCTGGACAGTAACACTATCTGCTAATCATGATAGGTTTAAGTACGTGGTTTTTAGAAAGCCGGACTGCTATACGAACTATACTGTGATTGAAGTTAATATGGATAAATTCATTTATTATTGTGAACAGAATAGCGATATTAAAATGGCTCCACCAGTTAATCTATGGGATATAAATAAAATTGAAGGTGTAAGAGAATTTCTCTCTCCACCCAAAAAAAATGAATATTATCCCGAAATGCCGATAGTATCTTTCAATATGAGATACAAAATTACTGTTGAAAGAAAGTTTCTATTTTTCAGAAAAGAAGTCATGACACTTGAAAAATTTGTAGGGTTCACAAACGGGCGCCATCGTACCCGTTATCTCCAATTTGCTGGAGCAAAAAAAATGTGGGTATTATGCCCTGATATCTATTGTAACGATCTCAAAAAACATTGTGGTGTGGATACCCCGCAATAACTCAAATATGAATAATAGCGATATCCACTTTCTATTTATTAATGCATCAAAGTCGTTAAAACAATTTCTATCGAGGTTCTCAATTAGAAAACATAAACAATGGCGGAACTCTCTGGTTTTTGCCTTCACAAATACTTCTTAAACGCCCCCACCACCACCGACACCACCACGCCCAGTATCACGGCTGCTGGCAATAGCAGTAAATTCGGCCACACCGCTGTCGGCCAGGATAGATACAGCATACAAGGGCCGTAGAGTGCAGGTTTAACCAAGCGTTTTGCATGGTGATAGACAAAACTGGATTCATAACCAGCACCATAACGTCGTAAGTCTCGTCGAACCAGTCCATCCACAATACCGGTAACACATACCATGATGAATAATGGGATAGACAATACCAAAATCGCCACGCGGATGATGAGGGTGATGGTCACATAGACTGTCGCCAGCCAATACTCCCAGAACTCCATTGCCAGCCAACTACCAAAGCGGTTAAGTAACGGAACAGCGCCCGCCTGCACGGTTATCTGTCGCCCCTCGTTTACCCAGCGAATAAAACCGCTTTCTACTAATAGCCATTGATAAGCCTGTTGAATCCAATAACGGATAAGCGTAACGGGTTCCGACATGAGAAGACTATAGGTAAAACCTTCGGATAAATAGGCACTTTCTGTCAGCATCACTTGCCTGCTGTGTTCCGCGCCTTCGTTGGCCCAGAAAAATATCATGCCGATATATTCAATCAATAAACTGACCAACCATGATGCCAGTAAGATGCCGATAATGGTCCACGGTAAGTGCCAG